>QCWC01000034.1 GCA_013114705.1 Candidatus Nitrosocosmicus sp.
TGGAAGAATAAATGCTGGTTATCATCTATTGGTTTGATTTAAAATAAAATGAAGGTAATCATGGGTTAACGTATCAGAATACTGTTGGATTTTATTTAACTTGTCAGCAACTTTAACCGCACAAATTCTCAATTTTTGCAACTTACAATACTTATTTACACACAGTGGGCCAAATTGAACAATCCTAGCGAAGTATAATTTCTCGAATATTCTCATAGTTGTCACATGCCTCATAATTGTCACATGCCATTGTTAACACTGTATTGATACCAGTACTTTATTTTTTTAAAATCGCACTACTTTTTGTAAACTATATCTTTTCAAAGACCAAGCAATATTGAACTTTGTGGAGGATGATATCACTATCGAAAATAAAAATATTAATTAGTGATAAGAAATTCTAGAACTCTTTTGCATGAATCAATAACATTCCAATCTGCATCTCTATTACAAGTTCTATCCCAAATATCTGTAAATTCAGTATTGCAATCATCTGTAATTGTTGAATCGGATTTGCAGATATCTACAAAGCTGCTTAATTATGTGTCTAGTTGAAACAATCTTTCATCAAAGATATTGTTCCAATGCTGTTCCCTTTGAGCAATATTCTCATAGCTAGCAACCAAACCTGATATACTTGTCACTCCAAAAATAATGCTTAAGATGGTTATAACAATGCCAATTTTTGACAAAGATTTTCAAATTATTCAAAGATCAATCTGACTATATATGCTTATTCTCTCTCCTTCTGCTAGGATCAATTGTATTAAAGAGGTAGACAGTGTAATTTATCGGGTTTAATTTCATAAAAAATTGAAGTTGTAAAATTTATACTTACTTAGGTTATGTTGACAAATTTGCTCAAATGTATAGAAATTCGAGTATCAGTTTTCAATTTACTACAAGTGTTACCAATGGTTATTTCTCAGCGCTTCAATGTGATGGTTTTATGGACGAATTTAATACAGGATACATGTTCTTTCAGGATTGCTTCTATGGTTAGTTATTCCACTATCCTCTGCTTTTTGCTGAGCATTTTTCATCATGCAAATAGATTTGCATTAGGACGTTCTAATTGGACCCCGGTTTTATGTTCGATTGTCCCAAATATCTTGCTTGAATGCTGCGTCTAATTTTCATCCTTTAAAATATATTGATGAAATGTAAATATAACTTAACTTCCTTGAGCAAGTTGGAATTAAAAAATATCACTAAATCATTTTCTGTAAACTCCTCTGCGGGTGAAGAAAGGAGGGTTTTGGCTGTAGACAGTGTTAACCTTTCAATTGAAGAAGGTCAGTTTGTTTGTTTTGTTGGACCATCAGGTTGTGGAAAATCAACACTTCTTAATATAATTGCTGGGCTCGATAAGCCAACCGAAGGTGAGTTAATACTGAATGGGAGGCCAGTTTCTGGTACAGGTCCTGATCGAATTATGGTGTTTCAGGAGAATGCTTTGTTTCCTTGGTTAAGTGTAATTGATAATGTAGAATTCGGTTTAAAAATGGTAGGAGTAGAAAAAGAAAAGAGAAACAAGATTGCAATGCATTATCTCGAAATGATGGATTTGAGCAAATTTTCCAAATCATATACGTATCAATTATCTGGGGGAATGAAACAACGGGTAGCAATAGCCAGGGCCCTAGTAATGGATCCAGACGTTTTGTTAATGGATGAGCCTTTTGCTGCCCTTGATTCTCAAACTAGAGATCTCCTGCTCGTTGAACTTCAATTAATTTGGGCAAAAACTAGAAAAACTATTGTTTTTGTAACTCACAATATTTCGGAGTCTATTTGTTTGGGAGATAAAGTTGTAGTATTTACTAAAAGACCAGCTCGTGTTAAAAAAGAGATTGAAATCGATTATCGAAGACCGCGATTATCTGAGGATTCAAATCTTTTCGAATACAACAGATTGGTTTTGGATGAATTAAAAAATGAGATCACACAACATAGGAAGAGTGTATAGTTGTGGTAGTAGTAACCATTATTTGGCGATATTTTCAAGAATACCAACTCCTTCGTCAAAACTATTGGGTGATGTCAATAGTATATTGGAAATTCCTAGATCATCCAATTGATAAATGAATTCATAAATGTTGTCCCTATAGGAACTCCAATCAAGACCGATCATCCTTGCAGCCCTTTCATTCTTCAGAGAAGGGACCATGATACAAGGGATCAGTTTGATGCCGACCTTACCCTTTCCGTCGATACTTCCAACTTTTTCAGATTCAGTTTCGAGTAATGACTTTAGATTTTTTATTTCTTCAATCGAACTTATTGATTGAGTAATAAATCTATGAGGCTTTACTCTTATCTTATTACGCAAAGAATCAATGTTTGATACCTTGTTTGGTATTGATAAATCAAGATTAGTTAGATTTCTGAATCCCAGCGAATCAAGTGTGCTAATTACATCTGTTGGTTTAGGTGAAAGGGATCTGACGTTCAAAGACCCGTAACTTGGTTTGTCTCCTTGGATAAAGAGCAACCCCTTAATATTTAAGATGATAGAATCCGCAACGCATTGAATTATTGAATTCATGTTTCTGTCTCTGGTTCTTATACTGCAAGTCAAATTGACAGCATTTTTGTTGTCTATTTTGTTTAAGATCAAATGTGCGGCAGTTAGGCTAGAGAGTCTAGGAATACCTAAAACCGAGTCCGTCAGATGTATGTATTTCGTAATCCCCGATATAATTGAGGCTCTTGAGAGGAATTTTTCTATTTCAAGGTTAAGACTTGATAGATCAATATTTTTCCCATGAAGGATTTTCGGGGGATTCAATTCATAGATTATATTCATATGCAGAGTTAAAATAATGAGCTAACCCTACGTAAAAAAAGTTTTATAAAATCTCTTCTCACAACATATACAAGTGCTTGTTGTCAGATAAACAATTCAGCGAACGAATTCTTAAGAATATTCCCATGCCTCAGGACACTTACAAGCTACATTTGTCAGAAATTGATCTTTCAGATAGAGTTGATAACTCTGGTGTTTTAGTGATAGTTTATTACAATCAGAAAAATATTCCGATTGTAATATTTACCAAAAGGAGTTCAAAACTAAGAAATCATGCAGGAGAAATTTCATTTCCTGGAGGTAGAATGTCAGTTTATGACGATTCGTTGGTGGACACTGCAATAAGAGAAACCTATGAAGAAATAGGGTTGAAGGTCAGTAAAGAGAATATATTGGGATGCCTCACTCCTACAAATACATATACAACTAAAATATTGATTTTTCCGTTTGTTGCTATAATTTATGGTGGTGTGAACAATTTGGTTCCCAATGAAGAAGTCGAAGAAATTATTGAAATACCATTGGAAAGACTAACAAATTCTGTCGAAATAGATAAAACCCATTCAAGTAGTAGTTACCAGATGTTTAAATTCACAGTTGGGGGACACTTGATTTGGGGCGCTACCGCCAGGATACTAAAAGACTTGTTGGAGGTTATAGGGAGTAAAAAAAACAGTAACGTTACTTACTAAAATCCTTTATCATTTAAGATACTCAAAAATTTTTGATTGAATTCAAAAGTTGACAAAGCTCCTCCGATGTCCTTTGTCTTTATATTTTTTGTGAACAATTCATCGATTGATTTTTCAATATTTATAGATAGATCTAACATTTCCTTATCTTGATACTTTTCACCTAACCAGTCAAACATCATTTTTATTGCCAAAATAAAAGAAGTAGGATTGGCAATATTCTTACCTGCTATGTCAAATGCAGCACCATGTACCGGCTCAAACATTGCAAAATTCTCACCGATGTTAGCCGCCGGAGCAAGTCCTATACTTCCAGTCACTTGTGCTGCTTCATCAGAAATAATATCCCCAAATAAGTTTGTGGTCAAGATTGTATCAAATCTATTAGGATACCTTATCAGTTCCATAGAACAAGCATCGACATACATCTCCTCAAATTCGATATTGGGATATTTTTTAGAAACTTCTTTGGTTGTATCAATAAACAATCTGTCACTTAATCTTAGGACATTTGATTTGTGAACAATAGTTACTTTCTTTTCCTTTCTAGAATCCGCTATTTTAAATGCGTGTTCTGCAATTCTCTTTGAAGCATTCCTACTTATTTTTCGCAATGAAATTACTGTATTGTCGTCGGAAAAAAATTCCCAACCTAGGTATAAATCTTCTGTGTTTTCTCTTACTGTAACTAAATCTACATTTTTCGATATGGAAGGAACGTTGGCATAGTTTCTAGATGGCCTGACATTTGCATACAAATCAAAGAATCTTCTCAATACCAATACGACATCTGCAGCAGATTCTCCAACCGGTGATTTTAAACACGCCTGAGACCGTTTAATTTTTTCAAAAGTATCTGGTGGTAACGCCTTTCCATATTTTTGTTTGGCCGTATCCCCTGCTTCTACTTTTGCTATATTAAATTTTATTCTTGCCGATTTGTCATGTATGTACCGTAATATATCCTCTGCACACAGAGATAACTCCGGACCAATACCATCTCCCACTAAAAGTGAAATTTCAAAAGTAGTCAATTACGTAAAACATCCTAGACTTTGGTTTTACTTTACTTTGTTGCCTTTCTCTATCAATTTCTTAAGCATGGTTTTATTAATCGCGTCAATCATAGCTTGAACGGAAGTTACAACAATATCTTTACCAGATTTTCGAGCCGAGATTATATTTCCCTCTTTATCTTCTACTTTCACGGAAACCTCAGCAAGTGCATCAGAGCCGCCAGTAATGGAATCAAGCTTATACTCCCTAATCTTTATATTTGCTATTCCATGGGCTATGGTCTGGATTGCCTTTAATGCCGCATCCACGGGACCAACACCTGTTTCAGATGCAATAAAGTCCTTATCATGAATGTTTAACTTTACTACTGCTGTCGGTATAATATTTAGTCCTGTAACAATGTGAAAGTCATTTAACTTGAAGCTTTCATCAAATTGTTTGTTTTTAATTACCTCTGATGCTAGTGACAAGAGATCTGAAGTTGTTATCGATTTACCTGCATCTGCTATTATTTTCTGTCTTTCAACTATTTCTTTAAGTTGTGACTCAGTTGTGGTAATACCAAATTCATCTAAAATCGCCTTAATACCATGAGCCCCTGCATGTTTTCCTGCTTGCATCCACCGTTTTCTTCCGACAAGTTCCGGGCTAATTGGTTCATATGTTAAAGGATTGTTTATTATGCCGTGTGTATGGATTCCAGATTCATGTCCAAATGCATTTTCTCCAATGATTGCTTTGTTTGGTTGAACGATGATCCCCATAGCACTGGAGACAAATTTAGATACATCATATAATAATTCTGTCTTTATATTATGTTCTATTTTGTATAAACATTGACATGCCATGACTAATTCTTCTAATGCCGCATTACCTGCTCTTTCTCCTAACCCATTGATGGTAACATGAGCGCATTTTGCTCCAACCTGGAATCCCGCAATTGAATTTGCCACCGCCAATCCAAAGTCGTTATGACAGTGAACACTCACAGGCAAGCCAGTCGAGTTGATTACATCTGTAACCAACTTCGACATATATTGTGGTGTTGAATAACCTACCGTATCTGGTATGTCTATTCTGTCAGCTCCCACTTCTGCAACAGCCTTAAAAACCTTATTCAAGAATTCCCTATCACTCCTGGTAGCATCCTCTGCAGAAAACTCCACTATCATACCGTGCTTTTTAGCATATTCTACAGCGAAAATGGCCTTCTCCAAAACTTGTTCTCTGCTCATCTTGAGTTTGTACTGCATGTGGATGTCGGAAGTTGCAATGAAAGTATGGATGTAACCCAAGTCACTACCAATTGCAACATCAATATCGTTTTTTGTAGTGCGGGCCAATCCGCATATTTCGGCTCTGAGACCTTGTTTCATAATTTTCCTTATCGCTTGTATTTCACCGGGGGACACGACTGGAAAACCTGCTTCAATTATATCTACACCTAATTCATCTAATTTCATGGCGATTTCAAATTTTTGATCTGGTGAAACGGTAACACCAGGAGTCTGCTCGCCGTCTCTTAATGTTGTATCAAAAATCCTTATATTCTTACTAGAGGTCATCGTCAACTGTTCCCCTTGGTAAAGCTGATACACCAGTTCGGGCTACTTGTATTATTCCATAACCGGATACTAGATTTTTAAACGCATCTATCTTGTCGGGAGTACCGATGATTTCTACAGTAATTGTTTCATTTGTAATGTCCATTATGTTTCCCCTGTAAATGGAAGCAAAGTTTGCAATTTCTATTCTCGTAGTTGGATCTTTTGCACTCATCTTAATTAAAGCCAATTCACGGTAAACTGCGTTTTCTTTATCTAGCACATTAATCTGTATGACATCTATTAATTTCTGCAACTGTTTCACAAGTTGTTCTAAGGTCTTTACATCTGAAACGGTCGTAATGGTCATTCGGGAAAGGTCTGGTTTTTCTGTTATACCTACAGTTATACTTTCGATGTTAAAGTTCCTCGATCTAAAAAGATTTGTGATTCTAAACAAAACGCCAGGCTTGTTTTCTACAATGACTGATAATATGTACATCTTGTTTGCATCTTCTTCGTCGAAAACAGAGTATTTATTTTTCAATATTCATTACGCTCCTATTATCATATCCTTGAGACCGGTTCCTGGTGCTACGAATGGATATACGTCTTCATCAGGATCTATTGGGATGTCAATCACAGTTGCGACATCCGATTTTATGGAATTCTTGACTGCCTTATCCAACTCCTCCATTGACAAAACCCTAAATGCTTGTGCTCCGTATGATTCAGCAAGCTTACAGTAATCCGGGCAATTCTTTTGATGAACGCCGCTATATCTTCTGTTATAAAATGTTCTTTGCCATTGCGCGACCATTCCTAACATTTGATTATTTAGAAGGAACACAATAACTGGCAAATTCTCTAATACAGAAACAGCAAGAGAATTTTCGGTCATGCTAAATGATCCATCCCCTGCTATGTCGACAACAGGTACATCATTTCTTGCAGCCTTAGCGCCTATTGAAGCAGGGAAACCAAATCCCATTGTTCCTAATCCTGTGGAACTAAAAAATGTTCCAGGTGATATTACATCAAAGTGTAATGACGCCCACATCTGACATTGTCCAACTTCTGTAGTTACTATTCCTTCTGGGGGAAGCAATTCACGTAATTTCTTCAAAGCTTTCTTGGCGGTAATCTCTCTTGAATAGTCTTTAATGCTGTCCTCATAGTAATTAACCAACTCCCTTTTTCTTGCCAACCATAATTTTGAAATTTCTTCATTTGTCCTAAAATTCTTTGGAACTAATTTAATAAGTGAACGTAAAGATGATTTCACATCCCCTATTACTGCCGCATTCACTGATTTGTTTTTTCCTATCTCTGCCGGATCTACGTCAAAATGAATAACATTGATATCCTTGCCAAACTCATCAAACCTGCCAACTGTCCTATCCGAAAATCTTGCCCCTATTGCAACTATGCAATCAGCTTCCAAGACCATCTTGTTTGCCTCTGCATGTCCATGCATTCCGATTGGACCTAAAGCCAACTGGTGATTCTCTGGAAAAGCACCCTTTCCTTTAAATGTTGTTACTACTGGAATGGAAAGCAATTCTGCTAAGGCTTGTAATTCAGAGAATGCTCCTGAGAGAATTACTCCTCCTCCCGCCATAATAATCGGTTTTTCGGCTTTGAGTAACATTTCACATGCTTTATTTATCTCTGATAAATCTGCATCAACTACAGGATTGTAACCACGAACCTTGATATATTCAGGAAATTCCATTTTTGTAACCTGCTGTTGAACATCTTTTGGAATATCTAAAAGGACGGGTCCTGGTCTCCCACTTTCCGCTATGTAAAATGATTTTTTTACCATTTCAGGTATTTCAGATGCAAGTCGAGGTTGGAAGGCATATTTTGTACATGGATTCGTTACACCTATTATATCGGTCTCCTGAAAGGCATCTTTGCCTATCATTGGTAAGGCTACCTGACCTGTAACCGCAATTATCGGTGAAGAATCAGCATAAGCTGTTGCTATACCTGTCACCAAATTAGTAGCTCCAGGGCCAGATGTAGCAAAACATACACCTGCTTTTCTTTTAATCCTTGCATAACCATCAGCCATATGGGCAGCTGACTGTTCGTGCCGGACGAGTATATGTCTTATTTTAGAATCTACCAGTGCATCATAAATAGGTAGATTCGCTCCACCAGGGAGTCCGAAGATATATTCAACCTTCTCTTTCTCCAAAGCAGCCATTAATGCCGCAGCACCAGACATTTCACTCATAACTAAAACAACTCCAATCTATAGAACTCAATATTATAGTAGTAATTTAGGCTTAACAACACTAATTTTGTCACATGTTAAAGTGCAATTTATTGTTTCACTTGAGTTCATCAATAATTATAGTGTAAGTTAATTTATAAATTTTTTTTAAAAAAGATAGAAATGTGATTGGAAATGCTTCTTATCACTCCCATCTATTCTGTAAAAATTATTTACCTTGTCAAGTTCTGGCTGAGGGATTTTTTCTTATAGTGCTTTTTAATTCTGACATGTTCAAATAAAGATCATATGCCTGGGCGGCGGTAAAATTTTCATGCACTATTGCCCTGACTGCTTTAATCATCGCGACTGGGTTATCTGATTGCCAAATATTTCTGCCCATATCCACACCTGACGCACCATCTCGCATGGCATCAGAAGTTAGCTGGAGCGCATCTCGTTCGGCTAGTTTTTTCCCCCCTGCAATTATTACAGGGACGGGACATCCTTCAACAACCTTCGTAAAATCAACACAATGATAAGTTTTTACAACATGCGCTCCTAGTTCGGCTGCGATCCTACATGCCAGTCCTAAATATCTCGCATCTCTTGCCATTTCCTTCCCTACAGCAGTTACTGCTAATACTGGAATTCCGCATTTTTCGCCTTCGTTTACCAACTTTGATAAATTTTTTAGTGTCTGATACTCGTATTTACTTCCTATAAAAATTGATAGGGCCAAACATGAAGCGTTGAGCCTTATTGCTTCATCTATGGATGTGGTAATAGTTTCTTTGGATAAGTCTTCTCCTACAATACTTGATCCCCCAGAGACTCGCAGTACAATAGGTGTATTACTCTCTGCAGAAACCGACGATCGAAGTACTCCTCTTGTTAGCATCAATGAGTCTGCTAAATTTAAAAGTGGCCTAATTGTTTCTCTTGGATTTTCTAATTTTTCTGTAGGTCCAAGAAAATATCCGTGATCAACGGCGAGCATAACACACCGTGCATTATCTGGCTTTATTATTCGTGAAAATCTGTTTTTCATTCCCCAGTCCATTGCAAATACCTATCTGTTGTAGTTTATTGAAAAGCTATAAAAATTTTCACAAATTTCATTCGGTTGTTATAATGATCTTCATTGAATCATTTGCCACGTGGGCACATTGAAATGCCTTTTCAGAATCAACCAAACTAAATTTATGGGTAATCAAAGGTTCCAAATTTATTATCCCATTTTCCATCAAACTAATGGCCTGGTGGATCTCCTTTTCTGATGTTGCATAACTGGGAATAATCTTTAATTCTTTGGAATATATCATATTTAGATCTATTACGGACTGATTGTCTTTGGGCGGGACGCCAAATAGTGAAATCGTTCCCCCCCGGCGTGTGGTTTCAAGTGCTTGGACAAACGCCGATATACTGCTGGTACAAATAATAGACTTGTCAACTCCATCCTTACCAACAATAGATGTTAATCTTTTTTTCAGATAATCTTTGTCTGATCCCTTGACGTTAATCGTAGTAATTGTGGAATCAATTTTCTTTGCAAAATCTAACCTAAAGTCGTTAATGTCCACTACTATTATTTGTGAAACTCCTGAGCACTTTAACAAAATTAAATGCATTAATCCCGTGGGCCCAGCTCCAAATATCGTCACATTATCCGCTTTTTTCATATTGATCTTGTCTATAGAACGTAAACAACAAGCAACCGGTTCTATGAGCGCAGCCTGTTCGTAAGTGATTGAATCTGGAATCTTGGCCACACCGCCCCTAGATACATTCCATTCAGGAATCAAAATAAATTCCGATAAACCACAGGGTTCAATGTTGCTTCTTTGATACATTTCACACATTGTATAATCTCCATTATTACAGAACTTACATCCATAACATGGCACGTGATGATGAACAAAAATCCTGTCTCCCTTTTTAAAATCAGTAATTGCCTTCCCCAACTTAACTATCTCTCCGACTGGTTCATGACCAATTCTTGAGGATTTCATTCCGTAACTCCCAAAGACTTTTTCTAAATCCGATCCACATATACCACAGGCCTTCATTTTGAATAGTATTTCATTCTTGCCAACTTTTGGCAAGACTATTTCCTTTATCACAATCTTGCTTTTATTTAGAATGGCAGCTTTCATAGATGAATGTTGAATGCACGTTTATTAAAGTTGTATTACTTTGAATACTTTTTAGGTTTTTTTTGAAAAATCCTTTTGCACCCTTCGCAACAAAAATAAATTTTTTTATCATTAAATTCCAATACTGTAGCAAGTTCCTCACTTAGCTCAATTCCACATACAGGATCCACTGGCACAATTCAAAAAAAAAGATACATAGATATTTAATATTTCCTAAAATTTATTTTGCGAATATGGATCCAATGGCCTAGATTTAATCTTTAGGTCAACGATATTTAACCATCATTTAATTTATGAAGAGTAATCTAGAACGTATAATGTCTTGTCCAATAATCGAAATTTATTGTTACAAATGCAATAGCAAAATCAAACACATGATAAACGTCAAACCAATAAGGGACGTTTTGAGAAATACTATGAATAGGTGCTCAAATTGTGGCATCGAATTGAATCCGACAGATTTTATAATTGAATTAGAAAAGCAATAGATTTATTGAATTTAGAGCCATGCGAGATAGTTATAAATTCGTAGACTAATTTATCTATCTCGTGTCGTTTGATAAAAAAAAATTCATTTCAGGTTACGCTACATCATCTGGAACGACTAATTTTAGAAATTTGGCAATAAACAAGGGTGTCCATAATTCACATTTCAAACTTGTGGAGGACATGTATCTTTCATCCCTGGGTATGGGAACATACTTGGGAAACTTATCTTCACATGACGACATGAATCTAGAGTCCTCAATTTATCATAGTGTAAAGGAAGGCTCCATTAATGTTATTGATACCGCCCTCAATTACCGGTCTATGCTCTCTGAGAAAAGTATTGGCCGTGCAATACGCAAATTAATAGATGATGAAGTAGCACATAGAGATGAACTCTTTGTTTGTACAAAGAACGGATATTTTACAAATGACGGGGACTTCGCTAGTGTTGATTTGAACGAGTATCTAAGATTAATGTACCTTGACAAGAATATCATCAATCCCGATGACATAAGTTCCTCTTATAATATTATGAATCCCACCTACATATCTAATTGTATAGATCGGTCATTGTGCAATATGGGTCTTGATACTATTGATTTGGTATATATCCATAACTCATTTGAGAGTTGGTTTAATGAGGTTGATAGGCCAACATACTTAGAAATGCTTCATAGTGTTTTTGAGGTGTATGAGAGATATCGAAGAAGTGGGAAGATACGTTATTATGGTATGGCAACGTGGGATTGCTTTACAGCACAGGAAAATAGCGCAAATTACTTGTCTCTGAACGAAGTAATAAAAATCGCAAATGACGTAGGAGGTGATGATAACGGTTTTAAATTCATACAATTACCATACAACTCGTTTATGACCGAACCTTATACGTTACTGAACCACAAAATCGATGAGCATTCTCAAAATGTATCAATTTTAGAGGCGGCCAAACACCATGACATACATGTGTTTACGAGCATCCCATTATTTCAGGGCAAATTGCTTAGTTTAAAAATAGATGGTGAACCATTAGTCAATTTGCCCTTTGAATCCACCAAATTGCTCCAATTTGTACGTTCTACACCTGGAATTTTGGCACCTCTTGTGGGTCAGAAATCAATGGAACATACCGATCAAAACATTGTGATCTCGAAGTACCCTCCGTTAACCCACGAAGAATTCAAACATGTATTGGGCCTATTTGAGTCTTTAAGAAAACAGTATAATTAGGCTATAATCTTGTGGGTTGTGTGTTGAATTTAGTCTAAAAGTCTGGCTCAGAGCTATACGATTTAGATTTTTGGCCGCTTCTGCTATCGCTGTTAGTTGTGGCCTAGCATTGACTGTCTGCTTAAACCCACTGGAGTTTAGTGTTTTAAATGCAATTCTGATATACTTGGGAGTTTTTTGTCTTCACAGTAGCGTAGATTTGCTCAACGATTACTTTGATTTTAAGAGAGGAATTGATTTAAGGACAAAGAAAACAAAATTTAGTGGAGGTACTGGTGTACTTCCAGAGGGATTGTTATCTCCTACCAGAGTTTATTTAGCTGGTATCGTTTTCCTACTTATAGGATTAATGATAGGAGGATTTTTTGTATTCTCAAAAGGATACATTATTGGATTAATTCTTTTATTTGCTGCGATCTCTATATTACTTTATTCTACAAAACTAGTGAATCTGGGTTTAGGTGAGTTATTTGTCGGAATTAAGGGAATGTTAATAGTTGTAGGAACATATTATGTTCAAACTTCTATATTAGCAGTTGAGGCAGCTGTTTTAGGCGCGGTAGTGGGTCTTCTCTCATCAACGGTTTTATATGTTAATTCCATTCCCGATATAAAACCTGATAGGGAAGGAGGAAGAAGGACACTGGCCATCCTGTTAGATAGGTACGGCGACAAAGAGAAGTTATATTTTCTCACTGGGTTGTTCGTTTTGATATATTTTACTGCAGCCATCTTTTTCATGCAACTTGCTAATGATTTTACGATTTTGCTCCTACCGGCTATTTTTTTATTACCCTTAGTAGTGAAAATTTTGGGCGGCTTCAAAAATTATTTCAATGAATCCAATGATGTCGGGGATTTGGATTATGTAAAGATAATGGGCAATACTGTCTTGTTTTCCAGACTATTTGGGATAGCGTTGATATTGGGAATCACATTTGTCATACTTTTTAGACTGAATACCACATGAATAGTATATGATTAGGATACAGTGTTCGGACAAAGAAAAGTTGGATTTTATTTGTAATCTTTTGAATAAATCACAACAGCAGCTGCCTATTTTTCAAGAATATTATTTTTTTGATACTCTCTTATCAACCCAAGATTTTGCTAGTAATTTGTACAAGAATGCTGAAACAAAATTTCCAGTATTCATACTAAGTGCATCTCAAACTGGAGGTAGAGGACGACGAGGATCGAGTTGGGCTTCTCCACGGGGTGGAGTTTGGATGTCCATGATGTTTGAGAGCGAATTGGAAACAAGCGAATTGTTCACTTTCTTGATATTGGCTGCTCTTATCGTATCTGAAGCAGTAGAATCTCAAGTTGGGATAACTCCCCAAATTAAATGGCCAAATGATCTTCTAATTGGGGGAAGAAAATTTGCTGGAATTCTAATGGATACCGATGTAGAAACAGGCAAGTTAACCAAGGTGACAATTGGGATAGGGATTAACTCAAATAACGATCTTGAAATAACAAGAAATCAGATTTTAGACAAATCTACATTAAAACCCGCCATAACAACTTTAAGGTCTGCTTTTGATGGTCAACAAATTAATAATTTTGAGTTGGTATCATTCATTTTGCACAAATTCAGCAATCTTGTACCTAAATTAAATTCAAAATTGTTTAGAGATGAGTTAAGATATTTATTCAAGCGAAAAATCGAAGATTCGGCATCGACTTTAAGCTATAGATTTAAGACCAAAAACAATGAATTTGCTGGTGAGATCGTCCTGGTTAATGATGATGGGTCTATATTGGTGAGAAATTTAGACGAACCACGTAGTAACACTTTGGTCAGGATTGATTCAGTTTTTGATACTAGCATGGGCTAAATTTCATATTCAATTTTACGTGTCTGGAATCAAATTTCTTTGTGCTTAGGACCCTATCATTCCAGGCATTTTTATGGGGGACCTAAATTGCTTGTCAACACTTATTCCTTCTGCTGTAACTACCTTCACACTATTTAGACTTGCACCTTGAGGAGGGGAAAGTATTATTGTTTGACCTGGTTTTATCGTTTGTAAGTTTTCTATTATATCTCGATTATTATCATATATGACAACGATATCATTTAGTGGCAACTTGCCATTATTTTTTAACACAACTCTTGAATTGACCAAGAGTGATTCGGGATCTCGTAAGGCATCAACTTCTAAAGAGTAATCTTTGAAAGGAACAGAAATGAGCACATTGTAAAGTACTACTATCGTTACGACTACTACAGAACAAATAAGTAATAGTTCAAGCTTTTTTATCTTCAATACTATTATTTAATATAACTATTTTGTAAAAAAGGGTTTTCATTTGTCATACTATTTGAATATGATCGCTTAGATATAGTACATTCTGTTAACTGGCACTATTAATTTATAAAATTTTACGCATTCCTAATAAAATGAAGAATCTGATAGGTTTAAATAGGATTTAGTTTCAG
>QCWC01000035.1 GCA_013114705.1 Candidatus Nitrosocosmicus sp.
AGATATGAGCTTTCTATTCTATTTTGGTTTATTTTATCTAAATATACTTGTAGCATAAAGTCCATTTCTTAGTTGAAGGATAGTCTTGAAAAAATCAATGAAAATTTGAAGAGCCCTTGCCCTTTGCCATCTTGTGTGCATATTTGCAGCGGTAGGGGAAGATTATATATAATCGACCTGTATTTTATAGGATATTTGACGATTCTTTTGTTATTATATAATTTAAGTTTGGCTCAGGAGAGAAGTGCTTTTGTCTACTGAAAAAAAGGAAATAAAAATTGTGGATCATATTTATCAGCCTAAACATGAAATACTCTCCAAAGACGAAGCTGAGCTGGTTTTTAAAAAATTTAATTCTAAACCTAGTCAATTTCCTTATATCATGTCCTCCGATAAAGGGATACAAGGATCGGGAGCGCAACCAGGAGACGTTATTAAGATCACCAGAAAGAGCTCAACAGCGGGTGAAAGTGTATATTACCGATATGTAGTAGAAGGTTGATCTAGATCATGACAGTCAGTATTAGTAATAATTCTATTGATATGTGGCCCATCATAAATGATATACTGCGGAGAGAGGGTGTTGCTAGACAACATCTTAATTCATACAATGAGTTCATAGAAAGAGGGCTTCAAAGCATAATCGATGAAGTTAATGAAATTGAGATAGAGACTGCTGAATATCCATATAAAATCAAGCTTGGAAAAATAAAGATGCAACAGCCTAGAATAATGGAATTAGACGGATCCATCACACATGTTGCACCAGTTGAAGCCCGCCTTCGGAACTTGACATACGCTTCTCCAATCATGCTAGAATGTAGCATTGTTGAGGAGGGCAAGACATTAGAATCTCGATTCATCCATATCGGGGATATGCCTGTAATGGTCAAATCGAATGCTTGTATGCTTCACAATTATTCGGAGATAAAATTAGTCGATGTCGGAGAAGATCCAAAAGATCCTGGGGGTTATTTTATTATTAATGGGTCAGAGAGAGTGATCGTAGGGTTAGAAGATTTATCGTACAATAAAATTATAGTAGATATAGAAGAAACCTCTGGAACTATGCTTTATAAGGCTAAGGTTTACTCATCGATTGTTGGATATAGAGCTAAATTGGAATTGATAATGAGACCTGACGGTTCCATCGTATCTAAGATACCTGGCTCTCCTGTAGATATCCCGTTAATTATTTTGATAAGAGCTTTAGGGTTAGAATCAGATAAAGACATAGCAAATGCAGTTTCACTAAATGACGCCATTCAGGACGAACTTGAGCCATCATTTGAAAAATCTGGCGAAGTAACAACTAGTAGAGATGCTATTATTTACATAAGTAAGAGAATTGCCCCGGGTATGTTAGAAGAATTTCAAATCAAGAGGGCCGAAACCTTATTAGATTGGGGATTGTTACCACATTTAGGGAAAAATCCAGACAATCGATACGAAAAGGCATTGTTCTTAGGTGAATCTGCATGCAAGTTGATTGAATTGAATCTTAACTGGATAGATCCTGATGACAAAGACCATTATGGTAACAAAGTCATCAAGTTTGCTGGTCAAATGTTAGCTGATTTGTTTAGAACAGCATTTAGAAATTTAATTCGAGATATGAAATACCAATTGGAGAGATCTGGTCAGAAGCGCGGCATCAATGCAGTAGCCGCAGCAGTAAGACCCGGAATAATTTCAGATAAACTAAATAATGCTATTGCAACAGGCAACTGGGGACGAGGTAGAGTTGGTGTTACGCAGTTATTGGATAGGACAAATTATATGTCGACAGTGAGCCATTTAAGACGTATACAATCTCCTTTAAGCAGGAGTCAACCAAATTTTGAGGCACGAGATCTACATGCCACTCATTTTGGGCGTATATGTCCGTCTGAAACCCCTGAAGGATCTAATTGTGGATTGGTGAAGAATCTGGCATTATCTGCTGTTATCTCAGTAAGTGTGTTATCCTCAGACGTAATCGAAAAACTATATGAATTGGGAGTACAAAATGTAAACGAAACCAACGATGAATTAAAACAAAAAGGAGCGAGAATTTTTGTTGATGGTAGATTGATAGGATATATCGAGGATGGGGGTTCATTGGCTAATAGGCTGCGAACCATGAGGAGATCCGGAAGAATGCATCCACATATGGGAATTTACTACTATTCTTCACTTAATGAGAATGCAACCAAGAGGTTATATATTAGTTGTAATTCTGGCCGTGTCCTGAGACCTGTTGCAATAGTTAAGGATGGTAACATATTATTAACTAAAGAAGTTATAGATAAGATATCCAAGAAATTTTTGTCATGGACTGACCTATTATATATGGGTATTATTGAATTGGTTGATGCCAATGAGGAAGAGAATTGTTACATCGCAAGCGAACTAAAAAATATTTCAAGCGACCATACTCACGTTGAGATTTTCTTGTCATCCATATTAGGTGTGGGTGCATCTATTATTCCTTATCCTGAACACAATCAGTCTCCTCGTAATACCTATGAGAGTGCAATGGCCAAACAAAGTCTTGGATTTTCGACACCGTTAATGAATGCAAGCACATATGTTCGGCAACACTTTATGCTTTATCCCCAAATGCCAGTCGTTACTACCAAGGCCATTAATCTGCTTGGTTTGGATGAGCGGCCAACGGGTCAGAACTGCGTGGTGGCCGTCCTTCCTTTTGAAGGTTATAATATTGAAGATGCGGTGGTGTTCAGTAAATCATCTGTAGATAGAGGATTGGCACGAACATTCTTTTATCGTGTTTATGAGGCTGAAGCAAAACAATATCCGGGGGGTATGAAGGATACTTTTGAAATACCGTCATCAGAGGCAAATATTCGTGGATACAGGGGAGAAAAATCATACCGCTTACTGGAACAAGATGGGGCGATAATGCATGAATCAGTGGTCAACGGAGGTGACATATTGATAGGTCGAACGTCGCCGCCAAGATTTATGGAAGAATACAAGGAATTTGAGGTTAAGGGGCCGTATAGAAGAGACACGTCAATTGGTGTTAGACCATCTGAAAATGGCGTTGTAGATACTGTCATAATGACACAGTCTGTGGAGGGTGGTAAAATGTATAAAATTAGGGTAAGAGATATGAGGATCCCCGAAATTGGTGATAAATTTGCCTCACGACATGGCCAAAAAGGGGTTGTCGGAATGCTAGTAAACCAAGAGGACTTGCCCTATACCGAGGATGGAGTAGTCCCAGATGTGATGATAAATCCTCATGCGTTTCCTTCAAGGATGACAGTCGGGATGTTCATGGA
The DNA here is from genome assembly GCA_013114705.1 of Candidatus Nitrosocosmicus sp. Classification (GTDB taxonomy): domain Archaea; phylum Thermoproteota; class Nitrososphaeria; order Nitrososphaerales; family Nitrososphaeraceae; genus Nitrosocosmicus. The sequence continues at coordinate 3,291 of QCWC01000035.1, forward strand.
ATCCCTTGGAGGAAAGGCAGCGTCTCTAAGAGGTAAAATAGTTGATGGATCAGCATTTTTAGGCGAAAAACTTAACGATATTAAGGATATCATGGAGGCTTACGGATTCAAGCACAGTGGGAAGGAGATAATGTATGATGGTAGAACCGGTAAGAAATTTCCGATGGATGTGTATGTTGGAGTTGTTTACTATCAAAAACTACATCACATGGTTGCAGACAAGATCCATAGCAGAGCAAGGGGCCAGGTACAGATGCTAACTAAACAACCTACAGAAGGTAGAGCGCGAGGTGGAGGCTTAAGATTTGGAGAAATGGAAAGAGATTGCTTGATTGCTTATGGTGCTTCAATGATGCTAAAGGATAGATTGTTGGAGGAGTCTGACAAGGCTGAGATAAACGTGTGTGAAAGATGTGGTCTATTATCATATTTTGATACTAAACAAAGAAAATACGTATGTAGAGTTTGTGGTGATAAAGCGAAGATCTCCAACGTTATTATTGCATATGCCTTTAAATTGCTGTTGCAAGAAATGATGAGTTTAAATGTGGCACCTCGCTTATTGGTAAAGGAGAAGGTTTGAGCCTTTTTGTTTATGTATATTCCTTTAGATGGGAGTTTTGTTAAATGAATGATGAATCTGTAAAAATTTTGGATGGAATTAGATTTAGTATTTGGTCTCCAGTAGAAGTAAGGAAATTTAGTGTCACCGAGGTAACTGCACCAGAAACATATGACGAAGACGGTATGCCTGTTCAAGGAGGATTGATGGATAACAGATTAGGCACCTTAGAACCGGGTCAGAAATGTGCAACATGTGGTAATACATCCGCAAGGTGCCCTGGTCATTTTGGTCATATTGAACTAGCTGAACCAGTTTTACATATCGCGTTCATAGACGACATTCACAAACTATTATTAATTACTTGCAGATCCTGCAATAGGATCAAACTGAATAATGAGGATCTTGAAAAATACAAGAATCTGCGGGATAGTAAGGCTGCTTATGCTGTTATTACATTGGAAAACGTCAAGGACGAAATAATTGAGAAATCTAAGAAAGTCAAAGTGTGTCCTCACTGTCAGAAGGAACAGTATGATTTAATCTTTACAAAACCAACTATTTTTGTAGAAAAGACTGACGTAGGAGAAAATAGATTGTTACCAATTACCATAAGAGAGAGATTACTTAATGTATCAAACGAGGATCTTATTTTGTTGGGTTATGATCCTAAAACAGCGAGACCTGAATGGTTTATACTTCAAGTGTTGCCAGTACCTCCAGTTACCGTTAGACCATCGATTATTTTGGAGACTGGTATCAGATCCGAGGATGATTTGACTCATAAACTCGTTGATATCATAAGAGTTAATCAAAGATTAAAAGAAAGTAAGGAAGCGGGTACTCCGCCATTGATTGTTCAAGACTTGGTTGATTTATTACAATATCATGTTACCACTTACTTCGATAATGAGGTGTCTGGAATTCCTCAGGCACATCATCGATCCGGGAGGCCTTTGAAGACTATAACTCAGAGGTTAAAAGGGAAAGAAGGGCGATTTAGAGGCTCATTGTCAGGAAAGAGGGTAGATTTTTCAAGCCGCACAGTAATATCTCCGGATCCTAATCTAACCATTTCAGATGTGGGGGTCCCGAGCGATGTTGCAAAGAAGCTTACGATACCGGAAACCGTATCGTCATGGAATATGGAAAAGCTAAAAAATCTTGTATTAAATGGTCCAAACAATTATCCTGGCGCAAATTACATAATTAGGCCTGATGGCGTAAAGATAAGGCTTGATTACGTCACTGATCGAGCTGCCATTGCGGATTCACTGATGAATGGATATACAGTCGAACGGCACTTGATGGATGGAGACATTGTAATTTTCAACCGTCAGCCATCTTTACACCGTATGTCAATCATGGCCCATAATGTCAGGGTACTTCCTTATAGAACATTTAGACTTCATCCTGCGGTTTGTCCTCCCTACAATGCTGATTTTGATGGTGATGAGATGAATTTGCATGTGCCACAAAGCCAAGAAGCAAGAGCAGAAGCTGCACTTTTGATGAAAGTTCAGGACCAACTTATTTCACCAAGGTATGGGGGTCCAATAATTGGTGGAATAAGAGATTTTATTACTGGTGCATTTTTGCTGACTAAAGACGAGAGTTTGTTGACCGTAGATGAAATTTCAAATTTTGCCTACTTAGGCGGGTATAATGGCCCATTGCCAAAACCTGAAGTTGAAAAGAACGGAAAGATGTTTTATACAGGAAGGCAATTGTTCTCCTTATTCTTGCCAAAAGATTTCAACTTCGTGATTACCTCGAAGTGGAATAAGGCTTCAAAATTACAAGGTAAGGATGTGGTTATAAGGAATGGGCAATTAATCTCTGGTGTCATCGATAAGGCTTCAATAGGTGCTGAAGAACCTGATAGTGTATTACACCGAATAGCAAAGGACTATGGAAACGACGAAGCGAAACGTTTTCTCGATGCGATTCTCATAATGCTTAAGACCTATATTACTCACAATGGTTTTAGTTATGGTTATTCGGACCTGTGGCTAAGTGATGATACTCGCAAGGAAATATACGATGTAATTGAAAAAACCTATAATAAGATCGATGAATTGATAAAACAATACCATGACGGTACCTTGCCCTTAACACGTGGTTTGTCACCAGAAGAAGCATTAGAGCTGTATGTTGTAAACGAATTATCAAGAGCTAGAGATAGGGCAGGTAAAATTGCTGATAGATCCTTTCCGGATGATAATTCTGGTGTGATAATGGCCTCTACAGGTGCTCGGGGCTCGACATTGAATATCGGACAGATGACCGCTGCTCTAGGTCAACAATCTATACGAGGTAAACGAATTATTAAAGGATATAGAAATCGAGCTTTGCCACACTTCAGGCCAGGAGACCAAAACCCGGATTCAAAAGGATTCGTCAAATCAAACTATCGAGATGGTTTGAACCCAATAGAATTTTTCTTCCATGCGATGGGGGGTCGAGAAGGATTAGTAGATACTGCCGTAAGGACACAACAATCAGGTTATATGCAGAGAAGGCTAATTAATGCCTTAGAGCATTTAAAAATTGAATATGACCTGACAGTAAGAGATCCCCACGGAAATATCGTTCAGTACATTTATGGGGATGATGGTATTGATCCAGCCAAAAGCGATCATGGCGATGCTGTAAACATAAATAGAATCGTTGAAAGTGAATCGGTTGTAGATGATGGACCAAAGACATCAGAAGAAGAAATGAAAGAGTTATTATCCAAGTTCAAGGAAAAAATGAATCCTAAATTAGGTCGAGATATAGAAAACGCACTAATCTCATATCCCCTTAGCAAATCGGGTATTAAGAAGGTAGTTCACAAGATTATGGATCTATTTGAAAAAGCAATGATAGAACCTGGAGAAGCAGCAGGAGTAGTTACGGCTCAGTCCATAGGTGAACCGGGAACACAAATGACTTTGCGTACTTTTCATTTCGCCGGAGTAAAGGAGCGAAACGTTACCTTGGGTTTACCTCGACTAATTGAATTGGTAGATGCGAGAAAAAAACCTGTTACTCCTACAATGGATATCTATCTAGATGAAGAGCACAAGTTATCAAGGGAAAAGGCTTTAGAAGTTGCAAAGCGGATAATATTTACTAGAATATCTGATTTGGTAAGCAAAGTTGACACAGATTATAGCGGAAACCTCACCTTTTATTTTTCGGATAAAAAGATTGCTGATAGGGGGACATCTATTCAGGAAATTCATGAGGTTCTGAAAAGTTCGAAGAAAAGATATGAAGTTACGGTTAATGAGGATCAGTTATTGATCAAGATATCGTTGTCACAGGAACCTGACGCTCAAACTCTACTCACACTGAGAAACAAACTCTTGAATGGTCGGGTAAAAGGAGTCCCAGATATAGAAAGAGTTACTATAGTAAAACAAAATGATGAATGGGTTATTCAAACTGCCGGTTCAAATTTAGCAAAAGTAGTATTGGTTGATGGGATTGATGTTACCAGAATAACTACTAATAATGTATTTGAAATTTGGCAAACCCTTGGAATTGAAGCAGCTAGGACGGCATTGGTTAAGGAAATAACAAATACTCTAGAGGAACAGGGTCTTGAAGTCGATATTCGACATATCATGTTAGTTGCGGATTTGATGACTTCTAAGGGTTACCTGCAACAAATTGGAAGACATGGTATAGCAGGGACAAAGACTTCGGTCTTAGCAAGAGCGGCATTCGAAATTACCGTCCCTACAATAGCAAGGGCAGCACTTGAAGGACAGGTAGAACCATTGAAAGGGGTTACTGAAAATGTTATTGTAGGGGCCACGGTACCAGTTGGAACTGGAATGATTGATCTATATATGAGTGTTAAGGAGTAAAAACAGAATGAATGAAAAAAAATTGGCAAAATTGCTGAAGGAAGCGGCAGTAAGCAGTAAATTAAAGACGGGTTATAAAGAGGTAATGCAGTACATGAAAGGTACCAAGCTAATTGTTCTGTCTAGCTCTCTATCCAGCGATTCCGAGATTAAGTTGAAAAAAATAGCTGAGGAAAGTGGAATCGAGGTTATTGAATACTCTGGAAATTCAGCACTGTTAGGAAGGCTTTGCAGTGTATCATATGGAACAAGTGTGGTATCTTTAAAAAACGTGTCAGATGAAGAAATAACTGAACTAAAGAAGTAGAGCGATATAGATTTTTATTCAGATTTTTCATAATTTATTGATAATGCCATGAAGTACACGCACTACCTTCTACTACTCATTAGGTTTAAATTTCGCAATTAAAAATAAACTTAAATTGGATATCTTGGAGAGACTTATTTGTACTTGGAAGAATTATTGATTTCCCGTGGAGTGAGTCTAGAGTGAGTGAAAAAATTAAGTTATCTCCAGATGAATTTCGGCTATTATCTTTGTTTCAAAATGTCACTACCGCTGATGCCCGAGACTGTTTAATAGATGAAAAAATGGAAAGAGTGATTTTTGTAGTCAACAAGGGTCAAATGGGGATCGCAATAGGCAAGGGTGGATCAAATATAAAACAACTGCAGAATGTAATTAATAAGAAGATCGAATTGGTAGAACACTCCGACAATCCAGTAGATTTTGTAAAAAATATATTTAATTCTAATATGATTTTAGAGATTAAACTAACCGACCGACCAGATGGCTCTAAACAGGCACTGGTAGTCGTTGATTCAAAGAAAAAAGGACTCGTAGTCGGCAAGGATGGTAGAAATGTGGATAAAGCAAGAATCTTGGCAAAAAGATATTTTAACATTACAAATGTTTTGGTCATAAGTCCGGAACAATTAATTAAAAGTGAAAAGATGTGATATGTGTTGAGTAAATCACCTTTAGGATTATTTTCTGGCAGAGTATTAAAGACTAAAAGAAAGCGAGCCAGATGGTCAAACAAATATTATAAGAGAAGAATGTTGATGCTCGATAAAAAAGCCAATCCTTTGGAGGGTGCTCCGCAAGCTAGAGGAATTGTGCTAGAAAAGGTAGGAATTGAATCCAAACAGCCTAACTCTGCTGTTCGTAAATGTGTAAGAGTACAATTGATCAAGAATGGAAAATCAATAACTGCATTCTTGCCTCGAGATGGTGCATTGAACTTTGTTGATGAACATGATGAGGTGATTTTGGAAGGAATTGGTGGGTCTATGGGAGGAGCCATGGGTGATATTCCGGGAGTTCGATGGCAAGTTTTCAAAGTCAACGGTGTTTCGCTTAACCAGTTAGTTAGGGGAAGGAAAGAAAAACCGAGGCGATAATAATGAGTGGCAAAGAACAAACAAATATGCTCCTGTTTAACAAATGGGATACAACAAATATCGAAATTGAAGACGAGGGATTAAAAAACGTAATTCATTTACATCCTTCAATGACTATTCCAATTACTTTCGGTCGTCATGAACACCAAAGACTTAAGAAAGCTGAAGTCAATATAGTCGAACGATTGGCTAACAAGCTGATGCATTTTGGAAAAAGATATGCGAAGAATACTGGTCGAATGGGTGGCAAAAAAGCTCGAGTAATGAATGTGGTGAAAACTTCTCTTGAAATAATATTTTTAGAGACTGGTAAAAATCCAGTTGAATTGCTTATAAGGGCCATTGAGAATGCTTCTCCCAATGAAGATACGACTAGGATAGTTTATGGAGGTGTAGTATATCACGTCTCCGTTGATGTGTCTCCACTGAGGAGAGTAGATTTAGCATTGAGATTTATTGCGGAAGGCGTAAGGGAATCAACTTATTCTTCTCCACAGACAATGGAAGAAGTCTTGGCAAAAGAAATCATATTAGCATCAGAAAATGACATGAATAGTTATGCGATAAAAAAGAAGAACGAACAAGAAAGAATAGCAATGTCATCTAGATAATTAATATTTTATCTATTAACTATTTTAGGGACATTTAATGAGCGGCAAAGACGATCATATTTTTAATAAGATAAACTTGTTGACAACCCCCTCCGGTAGAATGATTCTAAAGAGTGGATTGCTAAAGGACAAGAAATATTCTCTATTTAAATACTATTTAGAAGAATCAAAAAAGGAATATAGTGGATTTGTACAGCGATACAAAGATGGGATCTATGAACTAATCCATTCTGATCCTTCCCCGATTGATACCCATAAAGCATTCATTGACGAAATAGGTGGTCCGAAAGAACTAGAACTCGAAACGAATCAAATTGACATCGCTAAAGCGAAAATGACTGACCGCAGCATGATCAACGATAGGATAGACAGGATACTTAATTCTAATTTCGTAAAAATGACATACCCGGTTTTTTTTGCACTTTTTGATGGCTATTCTGATAAGAGGAATTTCAATGATAGGATTCTGCGTGATAATGTAATAGATGGCCATTTAATTGCTATAGATCTCAGCGAACCTATGGATAGGATTCTAGATAAAGATGAGGATCTTGATTATCTTGAGGATTATAAATTTATTAATCCTTACATTTTGACGTTGGCCAAACGCAAAATCAAGGAAGCAGGATCTGATGTCTTTGAAGAATTTGAAATAGGTTTTATGGATGCTCTATTGGGTCAAAAAATAGATTACGAAATGAAAACTAATTCTCTTGACTTAACATATGAAAATTTAGAACAGAGTTACAAGAAATACCGTTCGGTTCTTGGTACTGCTGGCAAAAATATGTGTCTTAACGAAAAACCACTATCAGAAATTTACTATATTGGAATGGCCAAGGCGGCAGAGTGTGTCGGCTGCGGCAATGAAATTCAAGACGCAATTGGAACTGGGGGGATCAAATCTCCGTCTTGGCCACTATTTTTTTCCTCAATGACTGGTGACGTAAGGACTGGATTTAAAATGACTCTGGAGAAAAGCAAGTCTTATCTGTCAGAAGCTTATTTGGCGTTAGAAATGCTTGAAGAGGATTTCAAAATAAAACCATACCTTGAATTCTTGTTCTTGACAGTAAGTCATTATAATGAATTCTGGTATCGTGAATTAGTCACAAAGAAGATAGATCTTTTAACAAATTTTCAACATGATCTCAAAAAAATCTCTTAGATCATCAAAGAGAGTTGGAAGGCATTGATGTGGACTGAAAAATATCGAATAGAAAAAATTGATAGTTTTTTTGGAAATGAGAAAGAAAGGATCACAGTAATAGACTGGCTTGCTACATGGGTAAAAGGTACTAAACCATTATTGTTGATAGGTTCGCCTGGAACAGGAAAGACCTCTTTTGTAAAGGCTTTGTCAAAATATCTTGATTATGATCTGATCGAACTAAATGCTAGCGACTTGAGAAACAAGATAAATTTAGAAAGCATTATTGGCCCAATATTATCCAACCGTAGTGTTTTTGGAAAAAAAATATTGCTTTTCTTAGATGAAGTTGACGGTATTTCGGGTAGAGATGATTTTGGAGGATCTTCATATTTAGGTGCGGTATTGAAAGATTCTGATGTCCCAATAATTATGGCGGCTAATTCAAGGGGCCCAAAAATGAAGGATGTGACAAAGAATAGTAAGACCATAACATTTCACCCGTTATCACCGTTTGCAAGTTATCTACTAGTACAGCATGTTCTAGATGAAGAAAAAAAAAGCATAAGTGAAAATGTAAAGCTAGATTTAATTAAACAGAGTAAAGGAGATGCTCGAAGTCTATTGAATGGAATGCAGATAATTCTTGAAGGTAAATTTCAAGTTGATTCAAGACTCAGACAAGAGATACCTATAGAAGAATGTGTCAATTACTTTTTCTCCTCCACTGATATTTCAAAAACTAAGGAATTATTGTCTCGTTCTTCTATTCGTTATTCCACTCCTAAGTTTGGATATAGTCCAGAGGAGCGAAACAAAGATTTTTTGAATGCACTGTACACAAGCATAGTAAGCAATCACAAGGTACTTACCTCGATGGATTTGGCAGCTTTATTACATCATCTGTCAGAGGCAGATTTGTTCGTAAATAAAATTTATGAAAATCGAAATTGGAGATTACTAAAATATGCGAACGATATACTAGTTTGGAAAATTTTTGACTACAGCAGGTTTCCCTCAATCACATACAATCAATATTCAGTTCCATTCCCGTTAATTGGTTCAATTTTCATGCGTGGTCAAACACTGAGACAAGTTAGAGCCGAATTAGCCAGAGAATTTCATGCAGGGATGAGTAACGTCGGACTTTTCTATTATCCTTATTTGATACAAATTCTAAGAAATTCAAACCTCAGTACAATTGATTTCAAAAATCCTGATAATTCAAAGTTGAATGATATAATTGAGAAGGAAAAATCGAGGTAACATTCGAAACCTTCAAAAAGATGTTAGTCGAGATGTTGATGTAACCTAAACAATGAGCGATAGTAAGTTTTCTTCTGGGGATTGGCTGAAGATCAAGATAAAATTTTCTGGAGTATGCTTGAATTGCAAGCAAAAGATTAACACTGGAGATGTTGGCTACTGGTCAAGAAATACCAAATCCATAGTTCATACTAATTGCTATTTAGGATCTAAACAAATTGAACAAGACACTAATCCTATAGGAAATCGTGGTAATGTCGGAATGAATAAGGGGACCATGATTGATGCCGTTGCTACTACTTCAACAAGGCAGAAAAATGAGCTATGCTTTATCTGTAACAACCCAGTGGACCTAAACGATCCTTTAATTATTGAACTAATCAAAATCGTAGATGGGGGTAATCAACTAAAATCACTGTATTGTGCACTTTGTTTGAAAGGGTTTAATACTAGAATCTTTGAAGATTATAAAACATCCTTTAACCGAAGAATTAAAAAATAGGCTCTCCATAAAAGTTAAAATAAATATTAATGGTACACAATACCCGTCAGAAATTGTCTAGCGAATATGAATACAATGTCAGCAAAATCCTCACTGAAAAAACAAGAAAATTAAAAGAACTACAAAATTCAAATAATTCTTCAGCCTATGAAAAAGACTTCTTAAAAATGGAAATAGAGACACTTGAATCATTGTATGAGAATTATAATTTGGGATTAAATTATTTTAGACGCGCTAAGGGGGGAAGGAACGGATTGCGTGAACTAAGAGATAAGGAATAACAATATTGACAAATATCGTCAAGGTTCAATGATTTTGATTTCCTTATTTATAGCAAAGTCTATATTAAATAATGTCAGGGATTAAGAACATAATATATGCATGAGGAGAAACTAAAGCAATATTATGACCGAAAACACAGTGCAGAAGCAGGTGGAGGTCAGGATAAAGTTGAATCCCAGCATTCAAAGGGAAAATTAACTGCGAGAGAGCGGATAAATCTATTATTAGATCCAAATTCCTTCACAGAAATTGACAAGTTTGTAACCCATAGGGGTGATGATCCTGAAGTAAAGAAGTATTATGGTGATGGTTTGGTTACAGGATTCGGTACTGTTAACGGGCGACAAGTATTCATCTATGTTTATGATTTTACAGTTCTGGGAGGTTCATTAGGCGAAATGGCTGGTAAAAAAGTATCCAAAGTGATGTCTCACGCGCTGAAAGTAGGTTGTCCAATTATTGGAATTCTAGATTCTGGTGGAGCCAGAATTCAAGAAGGAGTATCAAGTTTAGATGGCTATGGTGATATCTTTCTAAAGAATGCACTTGCATCTGGTGTTATTCCTCAAATAACAGCCAGTATTGGACCATGTGCGGGGGGAGCAGTTTACTCGCCCTCTATGACAGATTTTGTAATTATGGTTGAAAATATCGGACAAATGTTTGTAACAGGTCCGGAGGTTGTTAAGGAAGTTTTGAGTCAAGAGGTTACTTTTGAAGAATTGGGAGGTGCAAGGACTCATGCCACAAAATCAGGCGTTGCCCATTTTGTAGCTAAAGATGAAGTCGACTGTATGGACAAGATCAAGACATTGATATCATTTTTACCACAAAATAATAAAGAAGAGCCAAAAATACTGACCGAAAATATTGACGATCCTGGTCGAGTAGATCCAAATTTAATTAAAATTTTACCAGACAATCCCTATCAGTCTTACGACATGAAAGAAGTCATAAGATCGATAGTTGATAATGGGGTTTTTTTTGAGGTTCATGAGCTATTCGCTGAAAATATTGTTGTAGGCTTTGCACGAATGGGGGGAAGGTCCATAGGTATCATCGCAAATCAACCACTCTTCCTCGCAGGAGCCTTAGATATTCACTCTTCAAACAAAGCAGCACGGTTTGTTAGATTTTGTGATTCTTTTAATATACCTATTGTTACTCTAGTTGATACCCCTGGATATTTACCGGGGACAGACCAAGAGCACAACGGCATAATCAGACATGGAAGTAAATTACTTTTTGCTTACTGCGAAGCTACAGTACCTAAAATAACCTGTATAATTGGTAAGGCATATGGAGGTGCATACATTGCTATGGGCAGCAAGAATCTGGGAACTGATCTTAATATCGCATGGCCAACTGCCGAGATAGCTGTTCTGGGTCCCGAAGCTGCTATAACTATTATTCATAGAAAGAGTCTGAAGGATTCTCCTGATGCATCTTCCAAAAAGAAAAATCTAGCAAAAGAATATAGAAACAAGTTTGCTAATCCTTACATTGCAGCAGAAAGAGGAACAATAGATTTAGTGATAGATCCAATGGAGTCCAGAAGTACAATAATTAGTGCTCTTAATACATTATCTAATAAGAAAGAAAGTAGACCATGGAAGAAGCATGGAAATATCAATCTCT
>QCWC01000313.1 GCA_013114705.1 Candidatus Nitrosocosmicus sp.
TATCTCCTATTTTAATAGATTTACGTTATTTCCAAGCGGTAACACTAAATTCATTCTGCTTGTAAAAGTCTGGAAGTAGATGAATCTATACATTTATACGATTAATTGCGATTTACATTTTAATATGTTTTCCTTTAAAACGGAACATGATGATTCTAATCTATCAGGTAAGATAAGAGAAGATATGAAAGACTATATCAATTTTATGTTTCCAGAAAAAAGTTTCAAAGAAAGGGAAAAACCAATTTTGTATTTGATTAAAAGTTGTGAGAATTACGATCTTAACGAAAGAGAATCGATTGAATCAATTAACAAGGTTTTAGGAGATAAGAGTATATCCAGAAGAACATACTACAACTATAAGAAAAAATTGTATGACAGTCAGACTTTTGGTTTACTAAAAAATAGTTGCTATAATACAATTGGTGTAAAGTTGTTCATATTAGATGACATTTTAAGTGATGGGGAACGTACGGAGAAAGCAGACAAGCTAATAGGTCAACAATTTCCAAAACGAAAACAAGTTCTTGAAGATGAAGGAAAACAAAAAGAGGAGTTAGACAGAATTATGAATAGAGCTCAATCGGATATAAGCAAATTCCAAGAAATGGAAACTAGACGATCACGTATGGATTCTACATTACCTTCAAATCATACAATAAGAGAAGAGTTTGTCAAGTGTGGAAAAGAATTTTGTTTGCAGTGTCCACATGGACCATATTACTATGCCTATTGGAAAGATTCAACTACCAAAAAATTAAAGAAAAAGTATCTAGGATCCATAGACCCAAGACAATGAACGATTTATTTAATTCATGATCTAGGTTAATTGATTGAATTAAGCGTAATATTTAGTCCTAATAGTAAAATTTTGCACTTTTCAAAATATCTTATGTAACTAATCCAATCATGCCATGATAATCTAATTTTATCTTCATCCTAATTCCAGAATATTTTTAAATATAAAGATCAAAGTATGAGTATGGGAGATGTTGAAAATTTTACAAATGCTCCTATTATAGGTAAGACTATTCAAGATATCAACGAGGCTAATTCTACAGCTTTGGTTATTCCTAAAGAATTTGTTAAAGAATTGCAAATTGAAAACTCCAAAGTGTCAATGTCCTTGATTAAGGATTTAGATGGAAATAAGCATCTGTTGGTTTCAAAAGCCTATATGGAGATTGTTTTAGATTAGAAGGTTGGTATTCGACAGCTATTCCGATTCCAACAGTTTTACTATGCCTAAGATGAATAATTCACTGACTTCATTTGAATTATGATATCCCTCTCCAGTCTAAAAAGTTCGAGTGTGTGACAATACTCACCATAGATATTGTTATCACAGGAACTAATTAATCACAAAAGGGAGAGAAACTATACTGAAAGGTTAAAGAAAAAGTATCCAGGCGCAATTTGCCCTATAATATACAAATAAATTACTTCAGTTAGTTTTGAAAAGTTTGACTATGATATTTTTAATGCCTTGATTGTTCAATGAGTCTGTGATTTTTGAAGATTCCTAAACCTTACCCTTTTCAAAATATCATATGTAACTATCCTCAACTTTCTTGATTTTATTCCAAAGTATTGCTATGTTTATAAACAATCAAATTATTTTATTATTCAGATGGAATACTAATACACTTTAACTTGCTTTTGACGTTATGTGTGTTATGCATGTTATGATATTACAGTAATCTGATAGAAAAGATCAATATTCTATTAGAATAATGAGCTAGTCAAATCCTTGATCAAAACCATTACAAAATTCTAATTTAGAATCTTATTATATGTAGATTAATTATCCTCTCAATCATAACATACATAACATGCATAATATCTTAAAATATATTTGTACATCACTTAGTTGACTTTCTTAAGCTAAACTGTTAATCGAGTAAATCTCATCTTTGCTTTTTTAGAAATGATCTACTTTGTTATAGACCTTCTCATTTGGTCTTTCTTATATCAAGTTTGATAATGCTCGACATATTTTACTATCGTTTTACAAATTGGACAATCGTTCTATTCAGAAGATAAAATAAAGTATAAGTATTTTTGCTTACAAATAACCAGAAATGAAACGCCCGCGCCTAATTGTATACCTGCTAACAGTTCTAAAGGATAATTGCCTCCAGTGGTTTTAACACTCCGAATTTATTTAGACCATTACAGGTAAAAAGTAAATTAACCCTAAGCAAAGTATCCTAAGAATATAGCCGGCCTAATTTATTAAATGTTGTTACAGGTAGTAAGGAGGCTCTGGGTGCAGTTTTGTTACTTTAAATATATGAATATAAGGAATAATAAAATTTTCTCCGTAGAGCTTTGTCATTGGAATTATGAGCAATTCAATTGAAAGAATACTTGAGGTTAAAGCGTTGAATAATATTTTATATTAATTAGACATGTAAGATAATAATCCGTCTTTACGTCAGGTTTGAAGAATGCAAATATTCAAGCCACCTAGTTTATAATTTTATTTATAGGACAGTGGTATTTAGAATTAATAATTAGTAGATAGAAGTTAATTTTGCTAACTAATGCTATTTAGTGAAGATTAAAGGAATATGATTAAAACAAAGTGATCTAATATCATACGGTATTTTGGTTTCCCATATATTGACAATATTTA
>QCWC01000036.1 GCA_013114705.1 Candidatus Nitrosocosmicus sp.
AAATCCATTTATAAATTATGTAAAAAAAATTTTCTGGTGACCCAGAAAATTATGCGTTTGTAAAATAGTTTGAAAAATGTGAAAAGTTAAGGGTATTAATAGGGGTTTTCAAAGAATGGTCAAAAATTAAATTATGTAAAGGAGTGAAAGAGATATGCCGCAGCCGACTAGCGAAGTGAAATGGGATTCTGTAAGAAAATACAAACTCACAAAAATGTTAAATGATTTATCCAAAATAACTGGTCATGGTACTGAATTGGTAACCGTATATATCCCCCCCAAGAGGCCAATTCATGACGTATTGTCTCAGTTGAGAAATGAAGCGGGCACGGCCACGAATATAAAATCTGATCTTACTCGAAATCATGTTCAGGATGCTCTAAACAAGACTATGGAGCAACTCAAACTCTATAAGGAACCACCTGAAAATGGATTAGTAATCTTTTGTGGAGCGATTCCTACTGGAAAAGGCATTGGAACAGAGAAAATAGAAATTTATACAGTTGTCCCTCCGAAACCAGTCCAAATTAATTTGTACAGATGTGACGATCACTTTTGGATAGACCACATAAAGGAAATGTTGAAAGATGATAGGACTGTTGCAATAATCTCAATAGATACACAAGAGGCAGGATTAGGCATCCTTACAGGAGATAGGTGGGAGACCGTTGAAACACTTACCTCAGGTGTTTCAGGGAAACATCGACAGGGAGGGCAGTCTGCAAGGAGATTTGAGAGATTGCGAGACAATGAACTAAACGAGTATTATCGTAGAGTGGCAGATTATGCCCAAAAAATTTTTATCGACCAGTATACAGTCAAAGGTTTAATAGTAGGCGGTCCAGGTCCAACTAAAGAGACATTCATTCGCGAAGAATATCTAGATTATAGATTGCAAAATAATGTAATAGCAACCTTAGATACATCATATTCTGGGGATGAGGGTGTCCGAGAAATTATTGACAAGGTCAACGAGCAGGGAATTATGTCAGAGTTTCGTTCGATGGAAGAAAAGAAAATAGTCAAGAAATTCATGGGAGAAGTTTTTTCCGGCAAGGGACTGGGCGTCTATGGATTGAATGAAGTTGTTAATTATCTAAAGAATGGCGTTGCAGAATCAATTATTGCAACTGACAATATTGATCTTTTGTACCTGGAAATTATTTGCAATAAATGTGGAAATGTAATTGAAAAAATTGTGGAAAGAGAACAAGTCATAGACATAAAACAATCTATTATTTCTACGCCATGTTCTAAATGCAGCGGTTTGGATTATCAAATAAAGGAAAAGGATTTCATAGATTATCTTGAGGAGCTTGCATCGCTTGCTGGAACTAAATTGGACATTATTTCTTCAAAAACAGAAGAGGGTGCTCAGATCGAAAGTCTTGGGAAGATAGGAGCCCTGCTTAGATTTAAGCAGATCACATAGTTTGGACCATAAGTAATCATTTGCCATTATTTTTTAGAATTTCCAAGGCAATCTCGATCACTTTGTAACCAAAAATTTTTCCAAGCATTCCACGGTCAGCATTACTTTCTGTATAACGGCTGGTCCCATCAGTCTTAAGTCCTTCTCCAGAGACAAGTAGTGGTATTGGGTCATCTGTATGTGCCTTCTTTATGCATGGAGTAGAATGATCCCCGCAGATAATGAATCGAACATGAGGTCGATTATCCATTTTTTCCAAACCCGATATCAGATTGCTAAAAAAATATTTGTCTATTTCCTCAATATTGCGTTTTTTTCCTCTTGCATCCCCGTCATGGCCGAATTCGTCGGGTCCTTTAATGTGAACATAAATCAAGTCATGATCTTTAAGTATACTTAAGAGTTTTTTAGCCTTTAATTCGTATTCGTTAGTACCTCCTGCTTCATACGATTTCATCCCTACTATTTTTGATATTCCGATCTCCACTGGCATGTCAACTAGAGACGCAAATTTGAGTTTGTATTTTTGGTTAATATCATCAACTCTGGGATACTTATTTCCAGCATCTCTCATTAGAATGCAGTTTACTGGCAATAGACCTCTTGATTGTCTATCCTCATTTATTTGACAATTATCCAAAATCTGTATCACTTGATCCGAAAAATCATTCACTATTTCTGAAGAAATTTTCGAAATTTCATCTTTAGCCTGGGACCTGGCTACAAACAAATCAGTTTGAGATGTGTCAAGGGCAATTCCAATCCCATTCACCTTATCATAGGCAGGGTCTGTATTAGTTATATTTTGGCCCAGTTTAGAATTTTTCATTCTAAACCTCAACACAACTCTGTGTCCAATAGTTGGCTCAATTGAATACTCTACGTCTTTTATCTTTACCTTTTCCTTTATCAAATCGCAGATGGCACTTGAATCTTCTTTTGAAATTGTCCTACCCGCTCTTCTATCCAGAATCCGTTTGTCTGAAGTACATATGGTGGCAAAATTTCCTCTTAGCGCCAGATCGCCTTCGATAAAATCAATACCACATCCAATGCATTCTACAACACCCCTGCCGAAGTATTCCATATCCTTAAAGTTGTAGCCCAGCATGTTAAAGACAGCAATATCCGATTGAGGTGCAATCCCTTCACCTACACTAGTAACCTTTCCAGATACTCCTTTTCTAGCTATCTTATCAAGAAAAGGAGTATAAGCTGCCTCTAAGGGTGTCAAATGATTCAATTCTGGATGAGGCAAGTCCCCAACACCGTCCAATAATACGTAAATTGTTTTAACCTCTGCCAATATTTTGATGTCCGATTCATCAAATTTAATTTTAATGGATCGACAGCTTCAATAACACTAAATAAATAAGCAAAGATGTCTTATGGGATTGTGAGTTACCGAGTTTCCTCAGATTCTAAGAACCAGATTTTTTTGCATGATAAAAATACACGAATCTATCTGGACCCTAGACAACTCTCCTCTGAGAACCTGGTGTTTATATCACATGCACATACAGATCATTTAGTTAGTAAAACTAGTCTAAAAAAATTCAATTTTGAAAAAAAAATTTTGTGTTCCCAGGAAACTATTGCAATCGCCAAGATAAGAGGTCACATATTTGATAATTTTGAAAGTAGTTATAGGGAATTCAAATTCGTGGACACTGGTCATATTCTTGGGTCACGAGGTCTCCTCTTAGAAGACAAAATATTTTATACAGGTGATCTTTCAATGAGAGATAGAGCTTTTTTAGCGAAACCAAAAATACCGAAGGTCGAAACCCTCATTATAGAATCGACATTTGGTAAACGTGAATATATTTTCCCCCCATTAAAACACGTAATCCACGAGGTAAATTCACTCATCTCCAATATGTATGATAAAGGAATCCCCGTTATTCTAATGGGATACTCACTAGGAAAAGCACAAATTCTTTGCTCCTTATTTGGTTCATGGAAACCACTAATAGTGCATGATGAGGTACTGAAGTTTAATCAGATATACAGAAAATTTGGAATTCCCCTTGAAGAAGAAATATCTCTCACCAATGCTATTGAAAAAGAAATATTAGATAAAAAACCATGGATTTTGATACACCCCCTAGTAAATTCTAACCAAGCCGTAATTAACAGGTTGAAGAGAAAATATGGAGCAATCACAATTGGCTTTAGCGGTTGGGGTATTAATAAGAGGTACAAGTATATGATGAATCTTGACCACGTAATTCCTTTTAGTGATCATTGTGATTTTGAAGAATTATTGGAAGTTGTTGCCAGATGTAAACCCAATAAGATTTATACTTTTCATGGTTTTGAAAAGGAATTTGCAACGGAGCTGGTTAGGAGAGGATATGATGCAGAATCAATTTCGCATAAAAATGGTCTCCCCAAACAAAAAGGTAAAGAAGGTATTAAAACAAAGTCATTAGATAAGTACTTTTGATGTGGCACCTCATTTTTGTAAATCGTTGAAATAAGGTACTACCTTGTTACCAAATGTTTCTATATTCTTATACAATCCGTCTCCCCAGAACCTAATAATAAAGTGATTGGTGCCAGCCTTTATGAAGCGCTCTAACATTTCTATGACATCGTCAGGACTTCCAACTCCAATTGCTGTTCTTGCCACATCGTCTGGTATTTGAAGTGAGGCCTTTTTCATCTGCTCCATAAGTTCTGGTTTATTCATGGCATATTCTGTGAAATATCTTCTGAAATCAAATTCTGAATCCTGTTGAATGTTATGTACCTTAAGAAGTTCTGGTTTATACAAACTCACTTTTACCGCTCCTTTCATTTTTTCCCAGGCCGACTCACCATCTTCAGTAAAGTAAACATCTACATCATTCGCAAATTCAAAATTGGATATATCACGCCCTAGCCTCTTTGCGTGGTCTTTTATGACATTTGCATGATTCTCGAAAAGGGCAGGTGTGTAACCAATTGGAATCCAACCATCTCCATATGTAGCACATAATTCCAAGGTCTTTGGTGCTCCAGCTGCAATATACACTGGGGGTCTGGGTTTTCTCACAGGTTTAGCCTGCAAACAGGCTTCGACAAGGTTATAATACTTCCCCTCATAATTTACTCTATTATCTGGACTGGAATCAAATAGTTTTTGAATAACTTCCAGTTGCTCCTTGAATTTGGTAACAGGTTTACTGAACTCGATTCCAAAATCAACCACGTTCTGGGCTTCCCCGGCTCCAATGCCCAAAATACCTCTCCCTTTGGTTATACGATCGAGGGTCACTGTTGACAATGCAATAGTAGATGGATGTCTCCTAATGGCATCAGTCACACAAGTCCCCAATTCAACTTTGTCTGTTACGGCACCGATTGCAGCCAACATAAGCCAGGCGTCATTTACAACGGCATTTTTCCATTGTGGTACGTTTGTATGATCCATGGCCCAAACCGAGTCAAAATTTGTTCTGTCCGCAATTTGTGCAGCGGTAATTACTTGTGTCTCATCCAAGCCCAATCTTGCAACATTTAAGCCAAAAGTTAGTCCAAATTTAATTTTCATATAACTATTTCCCCCAACGGTACAAATCTATTGATTAATCCATAATCGCCCATTTCTATACTATCTGTGAAATACAACTTATTTTAAAGTTTTATTATAGTAAGAAAAATGTCTTATCAATTACCAAGATAACTTAGGAAATTTATCAATAATATAATTGCCAATAAACAAATAATAATAATATTTATGTCACAACTATTATCACCATGAATGATCTTAGTAAAACAATACTTGTTACTGGCAGTGGAACAGGGATTGGACAAGCAGTAGCTAGAAAATTTGCAAGTGCAGGATATAATATTATCATATTGGGCAGAAGAAAAGAACCTCTGGTCGAGGCATCGGCAATCCTCAACGAGATTATAAGAGAAGGAAAGTTTGATTCTAGAGTAACTTATTTCCCAGGGGTCGATGTCTCAGATTTGGATGGACTAGTATCAATGTTTGATAAGATCAAAAGTGAATTTGGACACATCGATATCATAGTTAATAATGCTGGAGTATCTGGACCGGTAAAGATTTTTACCAATTCAACTTTTCAAGATTTTAGAGATTGTGTGTCTATTCATTTGAGTGGGACATTTTGGACCAGTGTTAAAGGTTTGGAAGTACTTGGAAAATCAGGCAAGATAGTGACCATATCTACATTTTTCACAGAAGAAAACAAGTTTGAACAAAGACCATATAGATTTAGAACTCCATATACTGCAGCCCAAGGTGCAAAGAATAGGCTTTCTGAATGCTTGGCATGGGAGTTAGTCGAACAAGGTATACAAGCCATTGCAACAAATCCTGGCCCGGTTCATTCAGATAGAATTTACAAAACTGTGTATCCAAAAGCAGCTGCAGAATTTTTAAGAATTGGAGGTTTCCCAGGATTGACCAACAAGCAAGTAGAAGAGATATCTACAGAATTGCTCCCCTATCTGGGTGACGATGATGAAATCATAGAGACTCATTCAAAGGAAGTTGCTCAACGCATAGTAGAGGCTAATGCAAATTTAGATTTAGACAAGGTTCAAGATTTGTCAAAAAAACTTTTGCAAAAAATTCAAGAAATTGCGGAAAAAGTGCAGAACAATACCAAGAAAATGATAGTGGATAATGAATTTTTGTCACAAGACGATGTAGCCCAAATGGTTTTCAATCTAGCCGATGTAAATACGAGTAAACTTCTAAACGGGAAAGTCATTCCAAACGATAGGGTATTTTATCCTGTAAAGCCAATTGTCGAAAGAAAAATAAGCTATGATCCTATTAAAACGCTCGAAAATAAAGTAATTTTGATAACTGTAACATCTACTTCCGAAACCGAATTAAGAGAAGTCGCAAAGCTAGCTTCTGAAATAGAAAATAGTAATACGAAACAATTGATAATTTTGAGTCACAAAAATGAACTTTCAGAAGTCTCAAACAGTCTGTTCAAAGACTTTCATCATCATAATTTGGATTTCTCAAATGAAGATGCCGTGAAAAAGGTATTCAATACAATAAATTCTCGTTATGGAAAGGTAGATTCGACCTTTCATTTCACAGGCTCATATGACTATGAGAATAAATTCACTTCTCTTGATCCAAAGAGCTGGAATAGGTTAGTTGAAGAATTCATAAATATACCTCATCTAATTACTCGCGAATCAGCACTATCCATGGCATCTCGAAATGCATTAGAAAGTCCAGATCTTTTTAAGAATGCTAGAGGCAACATCATAATAATAGGTCCACAAGCACCTACTGGAAAAAAGATATCAGGACTCATAAGAGCAAGAGCAGAAGTTTTCAGAGGGGCACTAAGACCTTACGTGACTACCTCAAATCAAGAACTTCATGACGTATTAGGTTCGAATATTAATTTGACGTTGATTCTGCAAGGAAGTGTAAACGGTGATGCAGCAAATTATGAAAAATTAAGAGACACCCTAATTGTGTTGGGATCTCAAGAAGACTTTAGAAATAATTTGATCTATTACATTGACGAATAACTATAAAGTAAAATCAATGATGATGTTCAGACTTGTGGAGATGATGTTTTTTCTCATACATCGCTGTCCATACTCCTACCCCTATTGTAGCAAGACCTATGGCCATAATGAGATAGTCGACTACGAAAATAGTGGCCCATACGGAGTTTAGTAATCCAGCAATGAAAAATAAAAGTCCCAACAGAAATACTGATAATCCTGCAATAATTTCAGAATTGATCCCTTGCATAATTCCAAAAAGCGTATTCGAGTATAAAAACTATTAGTTTATTGACAAAGGCTTTCTAATGGAATGAATTTCGCAGCACTTTTTTCTGGAGGAAAGGACAGTACTTTTGCGATAAGTGAATTAATTAGAAAGGGCCATACTCTAAATTGCTTGATAGTTATTCATCCAGTAAGTGATGAAAGCATGTTATTTCATTATCCTTCGACCAGATTACTAAGAAAGATATCTAATGTACTCGATGTTCCCATAATTGAAGTGTATTGTCACTCATTCGATAAGGAAACTGAATCAAATCAATTGTACAGTGCAATAGAGAAAGCCAGTTACTCTTTTCCGATCTCAGGGGTAAGTCATGGTTGCATTAGCAGTAATTTTCAGCTACAGATTATTGACAAGATTTGCAGAAAGTTAAATTTGGATGTATTATCGCCTCTATGGCATATAGATAGTGAATTCTATTTCAATCAGCTGCTCAAACAAGGGTTTGAAATCATTATCACCAGAGTTGCAGCAGGAGGATTAGACAAGTATTGGCTGGGAAAAACTATCGATTATTCGAACTATTTGACCTTGAGGAGATTAAGTAAGAATTTCGGATTTAATATCACATTTGAAGGAGGCGAAGCAGAAACGTTGGTTTTGGACTGTCCCATTTATAAAAAAAGATTAGTTGTTAAAGAAAGTAGTGTATTTTGGGACGGAGTAAGGGGAATATTTGAAATAGCAGAAGTTGATCTAATAAAAAAGTAGATACTATATGCTTGATAGTCTAAAAGACAATTTACGTGTTGCCCTAAAAAAAATTGTTGGTGCTTCAGATGTCAATGAAGAATTGATTAATGAATTATGCAAGGATTTGCAAAGAGCATTGCTAGCTGCCGACGTGAATGTCAGATTGGTTTTACAAATAACTAAGAATCTGAAAGAAAGGTCATTATCTGAGACACCTCCGAAAGGTTTGTCAAAAAAGGATCATATCATTACTATTCTATATGGAGAACTCTCAAGCCTTTTAGGCTATAGTGGAGAAACAATCCGAACTATTGACAGAAAGAAAGTTGAGGAGAACTTGATTGATTTCAATTCAGAGAAGAAGAACACCATATTAATGCTTGGAATTCAAGGTAGTGGAAAAACAACTGTTGTTGCAAAGTTAGCTAGATGGCTTTCAAAACATGGATATAGAATAGGCGTAATAGGTGCTGATACTTGGCGACCTGGGGCATTAACCCAACTTAAAATGAATTGTAGTAAGATAAATACTCAGGTGTATGGTGAGGAAGAAAACAAGAATGCTTTGGAGATTGTTAAGAATGGGTTAGCATATTTTGAAACTCAGCCAGTAGATATCATAATTATAGATACGGCAGGCAGGCATAAAGAGGAACAAGGATTGTTGGATGAAATGAAATCCATGTACTCGATTGTTATACCTGATCAAGTATTTTTGGTCATTGATGGGACGATTGGACAACAAGCTTTCAATCAAGCAAAGATTTTCCATGAGAATGCCAAGATTAGTGGAATTATTATAACCAAGCTAGATGGAACGGCAAAAGGTGGAGGAGCGATTGCGGCATCATCCGCTACCGGAGCTAAGGTTCTCTTTATAGGTACTGGTGAAAGAATTGACGACTTGGAACAATTTTCCCCAACTAGCTTTGTCGGCAGGCTACTTGGCATGGGGGACATAAAAGCACTTTTAGAAATGGCCAGAAATCTTGAAATTCAATCAGATGAAAATCAGGCCAAAAGGCTTATGAGTGGAAAGATGACGATAGAAGATTTCTACTCCCAAATGGAAAATATGGGAAAAATGGGATTTCGAAATGTAATCGAGAACTTGCCTGGATTGTCAAATTTTGTCAAGGATGACCATTTAGATGTTTTACAACAGAAAATGGAAAAATGGAGATTTATTATTCAATCGTTTACATCAGAGGAAAAGAAGAATCCCGATATCATTCACGAGGCAAGGCGAAAAAGAATCGCTAGAGGGGCAGGAGTGATGGAACATGATGTTAAAGACCTAATCAAACAATACAATAACTCTAAAACAATGATGAAGCAAGCAAAAGGCCGGCAGATGCAGGGACTCATGAGAAGATTTGGTCTTGGTTAGATATTCCAAGTTGCTTAATAAAGGTCAGAAGGAAATAATCTCTCATTCTGTTTTCAACATTCCTCTATGCAAATACTGCCACAAGAGAAATTTAGGCAATAATAAAACCACATTACGAAAATATTCTACCCGTGTGGCTATAAGATCGGATCTAACCAATAATTGTTTCATCTGTCAGAATTTCTTTGTAGAAACACTTCCATCAATAATCAGCCAAATTAGAGAACATTTATCTGATTTTAAGGAACAGGTTCCGACTATTGATATAGGAACTATCTTACCATTTCAATTCTATGAAAATGAGGACTATTTAAGATCAATGTTCCAAATCCGAGGAAACATGAATATTAAAAATCAAATTAATTCACAGATCAGAGAAAAAATAAGAAATACTACAAGTTGTCGTATAAATCATAGTAATCCTGAGATCAGATTTGATATAACAATCCAAAATGATCGAACATTTTCAATTATACCAAGAAGAGAGTTTTACCTCTTGGGAAGATACCGAAAATTAAAGAGAGGAATTAGTCAAAAAAATAGAACTAAGGGAAATCACCTGCATCTCGATTTATATAATCCAAAATTTCAAGTCGATGAACGTAGTATTGAATCTTTTGTAAATAAAATAATAAACCAGAATTACAAGCCTAATTCATTTAAGATAAGCTGGACCGGTGGTGAAGACAAAAATAGTCTCGTAATGGGTCGAGGACGGCCTTTCATAGTTAAGGCAAGTGGTTGTACCACCTTAATTAGGGAAAAGAGAGTATTTATTGATGATGGTATGGAGATAGAATTCGAAACAATCGATTCCAATGATATTGAGAATATTCATAGATATAGACAACTCGTCAAGGTCTTCGTATTACTTAAGGGAAATCAGGATAATGAGCAAGAGTTGAATCAAAGAGTGAAGAGCTTGGTAGGAATGGTACGATTTGGTACAAAGAAGAAGACTGTGACTCGAAACATTTACGAATCGAGAATTATTGATAAAAGGGGAGAAAATATGGAATTGCTTTTCAATATGGACAATGGCATACCAATCAAACAATTCATAGGAGGAAATGATCCTATAGAACCGGCACTTTCAGAGGTCCTAAGACTAAAATGTGAATGTATAAACTTTGATATTATTGAATGTATGTATTCTAGATGAACTGGAAATCAATGAAAAGGATCAATCCGTTCTTACTATTTGATAAATATATTGATAATAACAGATTGGATCAAAAAATCGTTCAACAATGCATGAAAAGAATCAAAATAGTTGAGGAAGCAATAAAAAGAGTTGAGAAAAATACTTCCCTGGATTATCCAGATTATTTTATTGAACCAGCCCTGTTTCTAAGTTCCTCTGAAATAGAATACGGTCAATTCAATATTATGTACGCTAGGACTATCCCTATTTGTACGAAACAGAATCAGATAAGAATAATGGTTCAACTGTCCTTACCACTAGTTCTTTATGGATTAAAGGGGACAATTCATGCGGTTGTGGCTCATGAATTCTTGCATTATTTAGATCTGATAAAGAAGTTCATCAATCTCGATATTAATTCAGATTTGATACCCCAGACGGGATTCGAAGCTGGGTTTATAGACACTGAAAAAACCATGGACTACCGAATGGTGTTTAAAAAAGATAGATCCCTAACGAGGATGCTTGATTCAAAGTTTGACCATGGCCTGGTAGACCCAAAGTTGGATAATAAGACTAAAACGTTCTGGATTGAAAAGAAATTGCCAACAAAGCGTATCGTGATCGGAGGTAACTACACCAAATTGCCTTTTCAAGCGATCGCAAATACCCCGATTGAAAACCACTTAAGAAACAAAATCATCGAATGGGCATAACCCCCTTTTAAAAATGCAAAAGGAAATCTAATTAAAAAATTAGTGTCACGACTTGTTTTTTTTAGATTGTTCCTTTTGAAATTCTGTATAACTACATTTGCCACACGTCAATCTATCTTTATGCTCGGCCATAAATACACCCTTCCCGCAACGGGGGCACTCTCTTTTAATTCTTTCTACATTGTTATCAGATATCTTGTAAAATTTTGAAACGCCATTTTTTGTTTTTGAATCTTTACCCATAATTTTTCAAACCTCAATTGTTGCCAAGTTGCTATTACTTTTTCTTTGATTTCGCTTCTGCAGCTGCAGCTTGTTTTGCCTTTAGTTTGGCAGCTTTTTCTTCATCAATAATTTTCTTGCGTTCATCCTTACCCATTATTCTCAAAAACCGGTATCTAGGAAGCTGTTTTCTTGCGTCTTCGATGTCATTATAGTAATACATCATTGCTAATACATCAGGATTACCATACTCACTGGCCAATGAGATCGGAATCAAATTTTTTCTATTGATCTGTAGCTTTTCGGCTATCAAATTCGCAGCTTCGTCTTTGCGGATAGATCCTACGGCATTTTTTATCATCGATTTTATCTCCCTGCGCTTCAGTAATACGTTGTTATTATCTTCTAATAGCACTACTTCTAAACTCAATCTATTCTAATTCTAGTCACTGATTATTTCAATATATATATTACTGAGTCTATCTGTCAACTGTCTTCTATGTGAACGGACGAAATTTGTGCATTCTCTAATCCCCAATATTCCTATAAATTTATTCAACTCAATAAGTGACAAATTCAGGTCTTTATTCAGATTAACCATCATTTCTCGCAAATAGCCAATCCTTTCACCAAACTACAACAAGAGACTAATAGCAGTTATCCTAAGAATATTCCTAATACAATGTATTCAATTCTGCATATTTGCCTCTATTACTTTTATGCAACGCATGTATCGAATAATACCATAATAAGTAATTAATATCATAGTCTCCGTTGGAAAAATCTCTTAATTCACTTTTTATCCTATTATTTTGCCAGAACAAAAAAAATTAGTGCTCCACCAAGGAAATAGTAAACATTCAGCGTTACCAATCGCATTGCCAATCCCATATGGCAACATTGAACCTAAATTACAAAGGTCCATTAAACAATTTTTGAATATGAACACTATAAATCTAGATTTTTATATGTGTTATTTAATACATTGATTTCATCTGAACAGAATAAAATGTTTTGCCGTGGACATTGACGGAACAATTACATTAAATGGAAATGGCATGGTAAATCTTAATGCTATATCAAAGTTAAGATACCTCGTAAAATTAGGTTATCAAGTTATTTATGTTACAGGGCGATCATCTATTGAAGCATTTGCGCTAGCCGTTTTTGGAGGGACAACACATACAGCTATTGGCGAGAACGGCGGGGTAATAATTACAGCACCAAATGACTTTAGAATACTTGCAGATAAAGAAAAATGTCTTCAAGGATATGACCTATTGAGAAAGGAGATAAAACATGTCTCTCAAAAATCGGTGTTTCCGAGGATGAGCGAAGTAGTACTAGAAAGGACATTTGATTTGGCTCATGGCAATCAGGTACTTACGGATAGCGGTCATAAATTGATACTAGTGGACAGTAATTATGCTTATCATATAAATGAAATCGGCGTTAATAAAGGAACTGGATTGGAAACATTAATGAAATATCTCCAATTCTGCAAGGAAGAAGTAATTGCAATAGGAGATAGTATAACAGATATTCCAATGTTTAATAAAACTAAATACAGTATTACATTTGAAAGCTCCGATGAAACTGTACGTAATAAAGCGACTCACATAGTAAAGGGTGGAAATGGCGAAGGATTAATAAATGCGATAGACTTAGTTTTTGAACAAAAAGCAAGCAGTGAAATCATTTGATTCTTGAGGAAGTGATTGATGAAATTGAGGGTTTTCTAAAAGAAGTATTGACACTCTTTGATCTTAAGAATCCTCAAATTAGTTACGATATAACTGAATCCCCTTTACCTGAATTTGGCGACTATTCTACAAACATTAGCTTTCAGTTAGCAAAGGTACTACATAAATCACCTCTTTCAATAGCTGAGGAAATAGTAAGAAGAAAACTAGAGTTATGTAGTAAGTGGACAAACAGACATTATATTGAAAATGCTAGATACGAAAAGCCTGGTTTTATCAATTTTGTATTAAACAGGCAAGTCTTTCTGGGACATTTCCTACAAAATGATAACATAAAAGATATAACATCTACTTCAAGATTCTTCAATCAAAATAATAAAGATACTATTATATTAGAACATACTAGTGTAAATCCAAATAAGGCATTACATGTTGGCCATTTGAGAAATGCGATAATAGGAGATTGCCTATACAGGATATTTAAAAAAACAGGATATAAAGTAAAGGTTCTGAATTATGTGGATGATTCAGGGCTACAGGTAGCAGACATCATAGTAGGATTTAAACATGCTGGAATACCCACAGAGGAGTCGAAATCGAATCAAACTGAATATTTCAAATTCGATCAGTATTGCGGAAACGAAGTCTACGTAAAAGTGAACGAGTTATACAAGAATAGACCAGATCTCCTTGAAAAGAGGACTAATATAATGAAGGAACTCGAAAATCCCAATTCTGAAACATCGATTTTTACTAAAAGTATAGTAAATAAAGTTCTAATCGAGCAGCTAAAAACGACATGGAATTTCAAAATACATTATGACTTGCTCAATTTTGAATCACAAATAGTACAATCGAGTCTTTGGTATCAGTTATTTGAAATTCTTAAGGAGAAAGAAATTATCAAATATGAAGTGGAGGGAAAAAATAATGGATGTTGGATTTATAGGTCAGCTACAGAAGGAGACAAGATTTTGATAAGGAGTGACTCGACATTAACATACTTTGCAAAGGATATTCCGTTTGCCGTATGGAAACTTGGTTTTTTGAAAAATCCCTTTCTGTTTTCTTTTTTTGCAACCCAATGGGATTCTACCGAGTTGTACTCAACTACATTACAAGAGGAAATAAATGCGAATGTTGAGGAGAACAGAAATGACCGCAATAATTTCACTATTGATTTCGATAAAATTAGTAGAGTCATTACTATTATCGATTCAAGGCAAGAAAGATTACAAAATCTTATAATTGAAATCTTGATCAAATTGGGAATACCTGCTTCAAAATATGAATATCTTGGTTACGAACCTGTTATTTTAAGTAAGAACACTATAGCTATGCTTGGAATCGAGACAGAAAACAACAGGCCAGCTCACATCTCGGGGCGAAAGGGGATATTCGTT
>QCWC01000037.1 GCA_013114705.1 Candidatus Nitrosocosmicus sp.
CCGCCAGGACGGCGGCGCTGGACAGCGGAACCGAGAGGATCGGGCGCTTCACCGGCCCGAGCTCGGCGCCGAGCAGCCTCGCGGTGTTGAAGCCCCAGCACCGCGGCGCGCCCGCTCCGCCGAAGCCATATCGTCGTTAGTGTATACTTTTCGGCAATTCGATACCGATTCTAAATTAATACCTCATAACCGTCAGTAATTTGCCCACATAAGCAGTTGTTGTTACAAACTAATGGTCATATTCAAAATTTTGGAAATAAATACCTTGATTAGTTTATTAGTATTTATGAAAAAATCTCATACTGATGCGAACGGAGATTTGTAAAGTTAAAAGCAAGTTTCCTGTTTAAAGAATATGGTAATGAAAAAATAAATGCCTATGCTAATGCTAAAATGTAAAACTTGTGGTATTATCTTTAGTGCAATGTATATACCTGACATGATTGAATTTCGCGAAAAATCTCATAGTGATTCAAATCTGATTCATAGTTGCACCAGAGGTCACTCAAATCACTATCTAATCGAGAATTATATAGATTTGTCTTGAATCTTGTATTTACACGTTGCTTATTGATTTGTCATCAATATATGATTTTCAATTCAAGACAGCAAACGATGAGATTCTACATAAATAACTGAAGAATTTATCACAAATTCAGCCAATATGGATAACCAATTATACTCCACTTAAGTTATTCATCTGAATTTTTCTATACTTACTAACCAAATACTCGTTTAGTATAAATTTAGCAACATTTTCAATCAAATTTACTTTAGTTTCGACACATAATGTTGTATTTCTAGAGAAGTATACCTTAAGCGTACCAATTTCCATGGGCAGGCTCTGTAAACACAATTATAACTTCTCTCTCAATATTCTCAGTAATTGCTTCTGCTAATCTATCTTTTTCTCTTTGATTTCTACGATTATACATTTGGATACGCACTATAGGTATCGCAATCATTGTTACTGATGCTAATAAGACTCTTTATGCTAATTTCCATGCATAATCTTAATTTATTTTGAGAAACAATGGATAATGCTATATGTATGTAAATTGATGTCATTTACCTACTATACATCGATGAACGTAAAATCTTGGACCATTGGGTCATTTCTATGCTCTTGTTTAACTTAATACAAATCTTGTATATTGTAGGTGTAATACCATTGCTATTCACTATATACCAAAAAATTTAGTTATTGAAACATTATTGCTGTTAGAGAAAGAATTTGTTCTTTGTATGATGCTGGAGCATATACGACAATAACTATCCACTCGTCTGTGGTTTAAGCCCTTTAACATACATTGATTACCCAATATTCGTATGTAATAGTGCATTCGAATGATGGTAACACCTATGATTACCTTAATCTAGTAAAATTAGTAAATTCATATATAACCTTAAATAACTTGCAGCATAGAGTATATTATGTCAATAAATGATAATGAAGCTGAAGCCACAATTGCAAATCAGCCTAAGCGATCAAAAAGCAACAACTATGTATATTTTCAAAGTGAAGCTATTCTAAAGAAAAAGAGATAATTAACTTTTAGGATTGTCTTAATTAAAATTATATAAATTGACCACAGACGTGTAATTTAGACACGATCGAGTGCTTTTGAACTTTAAATCGATATGAGACAAGGTTACGCGATAATTATTTATATTGATATAGAAAAGTTGATGATCTTTTATACGATTAGCAATATTAGATGGTATTCATGGTTATGCGGTTGCAGTTACCGTTTACGAAAATAATGGAATTAGTTCAGATTCTATTACCATGTTTTAAATCCAAATAAGGTATTTTGTTCCATTTGTTGTAATAATCTCATGTAATTGTACTATTAATAAGCAATATCACATGTTATCATTTACCGCAATGTTCTTATACTAAGAAATATAGATGATACTGTGAGAAAAATAATAGAAGTAATCAACAAGAGAAATCAATCTCAAAATCCTAAGAATGGTTCTACCCGAATAAAAAACAATATTGATGGAGCACGATATATTGAAGCCTTTCAAAATGGCAGTTGGAGATTTTTACGTAATTATTAGGAGTTATTCATATCGAATAGGATGAATGCTGTATTCGTGTAGCATTTGTTTATCCGGATCCATTTTTAGACCGGTTTATTTCGATATTTGATTCTAATATTCAATACCGGGTTTTACCCGTCGCTTCAAATCAGGAATACCTCATTCACATTACCTAACCTGCAATTCTATGAATGTCGATTATAATAATATGATCGTAATATTCATATTTATGGATAAATATGTCAGTGATTTTTGCAATTGTAATCAACAAAATCAAATAATTCGGTATATCTTTCTTGTATATTAATAACAATCTTTATCATCATGAAGTATGACTGTATATTGTGAATTCCACTAGACGAAAAGGCGACCGCAATCATAGGGTTACGTGTAGTTTATGCAACGGAGGGTTAAGTATCATGTCCGATTCTGATCTAAGGTTACATGATGAAATATGGCACCATAAAAACTCTATTGACTATTTTATTAGGCATAAAAAAATCGATTAATTTCTCTTTTCTACAACTTAGAGTCACTAGGGTTAAGATAATTATTGGGGATTGGTTGGTTATTTCCACAATTACTTTACTCTTTTAGTTTGCAAATCTATGTAATGTGAATAGACATTAAAATAAGGAATTAAGATTCAGGTAGTTTTCATTGCTTTTCTAAAATGCTTAGATTCTCTGTTATTTCTTCTTCAAACAACTCTTTTGTATAACCGTGAACTTCTATACCTTACTTGATTGCTTTTTCAATTAGATCTTCTTTTGTCAAATATCTCGAGTAAATTCTTAATAGTAATCGATGTGTGGGTGATATAGGATTTGTTACATTATATCTACGAAACTTTCTCACAAAAAACTTGATAATAATGATACAAAGATTATCCAGTTGATGCTCGAAGGAAAAAATAATAGGGAAATTTCTAAACTCCTGTCAATACCTTTGTCCACCATTCAGAGAAGAGCAAGACACATTTTCGCAAGTGGCATTATAACTTCAAGAATTGAACTTGATTATGAAAAACTTGGATACAAGACAGGACTTTTACATATCTAACTTGAGAATGGCAATATTGATATAGTGGCTAAAAGAATTGACGAACTTGAAGGAGTGACTTCAATTGAGATCCACATTGGAAACTCCGATATTTTAGCCAATGTAGTTTATAAAGACGGGAAGAAACTTTTGTCGCTAGTAGCTACAATCAAAAATCTTGAGGTAGTAGAAAGAATCGTCTGGTCCGAAATGGTTTACCAGTCTCCTCATAAAAACTTAGAAGTTAAGCTGGATATGTAGTAGCAATTATACCAATTATTTTGTCATTTCTGTAAATTAAAGTCATTGATTTAAATTACATAATCAAATTTGCCTTTTATGTGAAGCACAGGTCACATATAACTTAAAAATTACATTGGTCTTTAAATGCGGATATATCTATATATTGTTATACATTGACCCGAATACTTAAAATTGATAAATCTTTAACTACTAAAACTTCAAAAACCGACAAAAGAACTCCTGATGATGTGACATACTACGAACCATTTTCGATTATTTTTGATAAGATTAATATCCGAATATTGCAGGAACTATTAAAAAATCATGATATAAAATCTTCTGAAATTTCACTCAGGTTAAAGGTCCCTCCATCCACCATCCAAAGAAGAAGAACTCGAATTGAGAAGTCAGAATTTTTACAACATAAATACGAAATAGACCCCAAAAAAATTTGCACTGAGAAGTGCTGATCTATTTGTCGACATATCAAAAGGAGATTGTGAAAAAATAGCAAAGGAAATTTTGAACAAATACCGTAAAAACATACTACAAGTTACGATTAGAATGGGGAAGTTCAAAGGTAAATCTTATTGCAACTGTGGTTTACAAAGATACCGACGAGATATTCGAAATCATGCAACATATTAGAAGAATGGAACACGTTGAAAACGTAGAATGGTCGGAAATTGTAAAAACTGTCCTCAAGAATGACAGTGGTATACTCCAAAGCATATTTGAATAGTTTGTCTATCACATTAAAGAGAACAAAAAACATACAGGAGCGTAAGAGATCCTTCCATAAATATCATTTTTATACATATGGTAATTCATTGATTTGGCTTGTCAGACTTGGATAATAAATCAAAATCATCATCATGATACAAGAATCCTCTTTTAGTTCTCTACATTGTCTAAAAGATAGAGGAAACTCATTCGCAAGTTCACATGGGCAATCAAAATATAAAGATACTATGTCTTCGTATCAGAAAATCTCTAGTTTTCCTTGTAATTCTTCAATAGACCCCTGAATATGGTCAAATTTGTCACTGATCCCCACGGGCCCAAACTTAGTGTTACTAGATATGATAATAAAAATATACGAGAATGGAGTTAGCGCCACATTTGCATTTAAATTATCTAAAATCGATAAACTTTTAGATGTTATTATGGGGAATTAGACGAGGTTAGACTCAAAATAAAGATTCTTGTCGTCAGATAGTTTTGACTCGTGAAAACAGGTTTTCTATTAGTCCATGTTTATCAATTTTTACTTCTTTAAGTAATTCAGACCATTGTATAGAGTCAATATGTTCAATTGTATTAAATGTGCGCATGATTCCATATACTTCGTCGTTGTCCTTGTAAGCAATTCTAACTACCAAATTGATATCGGGCTGGCCAAGGCGTACTGTTACTTCCAAAATGCTTTTTGAGTGTTGTTTGACGATATCACTTACAATGGTTTCGATATCTCCTTTTGAAATCTTTATCAGGAGATCTGCAACCCTCAATCCTAATTTGTGAAAATCGATTTCAAAACTTTTTTTCAATACCGCCGAAGTTTCTATCCTACTTCTTCTTCGTTGAATAGTCGATAGAGGGATATCAATTTTTTCTGATATTTCTGATGATTTGATATCGGGGTTCTTGATAATATTTCTCAAGATTTCAATATTTATTCTATCCAAAAAAATAGCCGGCTTTTCTGATGCAGCAAATTCTGTTTTTCTCTCCCTAAGTTTATTCGCAGAAGCATTTTGAATATTGTTAGTGGTTTTTTTTGACTTTTTTGGCATATAATATTAATGATGAATTACTTTTTTAATTTAAAAATGTTGTGAGTTGCCAAAAAAATAATATTTATCTTTGCGTATCAAATTAAATGTTATTTTGAAACTCCGTCGATAGATCTTTGGTAATTTTGACTGCAAACTACCTTACGAATCTGTAAGTCGGCTGTGAACCAATTGCAATAAATAATAAACACATTTAACTCATAGATTCTTAATTCAAGTGGTATGATGGGATTTGATATTTTCTGATGATTATGAAGAAAACAAGCCCATTTTAGTAAAAAATGATTCTCCGGGCTTATCAACAGGGGATAGCGTTAAACCATCTTCGCTCTCTTCTAGTATCATGTCCACCATACATTCTAAAGATAAAATTCATAATCAACTTTCCCAAATCACAATAGTGATAGAGGATCCTGGTGAAGCAGAAAGAATTTTTTTGAATTTGGTAAATAATGCAAAGGAGGAGATCCTAATTATGTTTCCATCTATTGGTGCATTAACAAGAGAGGGGTTATTCATCGAACTAGTGAATAGGAAAATAAACGAGCATGCCGCCATAAGTATAATGTCTCCCCTAAACAGAGATATTAAAAATTATTTATCAGAATCTAACAAACAAGAAAA
Source organism: Candidatus Nitrosocosmicus sp. (assembly GCA_013114705.1). Lineage (GTDB taxonomy): Archaea > Thermoproteota > Nitrososphaeria > Nitrososphaerales > Nitrososphaeraceae > Nitrosocosmicus. The sequence goes on from QCWC01000037.1 coordinate 5,754, forward strand.
CATCAAACAATATAATAGAAATATTGTCGTAAGGGAAATAGCAAAATCACAGAGGATAAAATCTACAATTCTCATTGTAGATAAAAAGTTCTTGCTTACCGTGGAACTTAATGACGACTCAAAACAAACATTTAGGGAGGCTTCGGGATTATCCACATATTCTACTAGTAAGCCTACAGTTTCGTCATATCTGTCTATCTTTAATAGTCTATGGGATCAAACAGAGTTATATCATAATCTAAGAACTGCAAATGAAAAACTAGTTGAAAGTGAACAACTAGAACGTGAATTTATTAACACTGCAGCCCATGAACTACGGACGCCTACGCAGGCCATAACAGGATATATAGAATTAGATGATGAACTGCTTGATCACTTGATTAAATTAGAAAATAAATTAGAACCGCAAGAATTAGAAAGACTTCATAAAAAACTTTTTGAGCACCATGAAAGTATCTCTAGAAACGCGACAAGGCTAGAGAATTTAATCAATAATCTGCTAGATGTTGCAAGGATAGATTCTAATCAAAAAAACTTGATAATGCTACACAAAGAAAAGATAGATTTAGTAAAAGAGATCAAAGATCTTTTAAATTTTCATCTCGATCAAAAGATAAAAGGTAAGAACATCAAAATAAATTTTATCAATGATACGTTACTAAATGAGCAATATTGGATCCATGCTGACAGGTCTAGGCTAAACCAGATATTGAACAACTTGATCGATAATGCTATCAAATTCTCCAAGAACAGTGGAACTCTAGACATACTGATTTATGAGACCGACGCAATCCAGGAAAATGAAACAAGACGGATTAGGAATTTGAAAATCAAATCAGCACAATCAAATCAGGATGAATCAGAGCATGTATACATTGCCATATCCGACTCTGGAAGGGGAATTTCTCCATCTATATTGCCAAGACTATTTGAAAAATTCAATACAGATTCAAATGTAGGAACAGGGCTTGGACTTTATATCAGCAAAAAATTGGTTGAGGCCATGGGTGGTAAGATATGGGCTTTTAACAACAACGATGGAATTGGTTCTACGTTTGTATTTAGTTTACCACTTTCAACAAAAGATAGAACAACTGAAAAAGACTCTTCTTGAGTAAGGATTACATCTTTAGATTTTGTTTGTATATAATTTATTTAAAAGTGGATTAGGTTTAATCTTGAACCATATTCCCACTCGCCCAAACTAAATGTTACTATCGAGGGTAAGGATATTATGACATATGTCAGAGTTGAATTCTGCTGAAAAGCATTAATGTAAAATTAATACCAAATTCTATTCAATCTTGAACAATCACAAAAAATTACTACACTAGTGTAGTAAATTTACTTCATTTATTTAAGTTCCTTGGTGAGCATCGGCAAACTAATAATAAACTTTGCTCCATCTTTCTTTTTTTTATCTGCGAAGATATTTCCGCCATGTGCCTCTATAATTTTCCTGGAAATATATAGCCCAAGCCCGTAGCCATCCGTTGACTTAAACTTTTTAAATAAATCTTTCATAATTTTTGAGTCAATACCTTGGCCGTTGTCCTCTATGCTTATTTCAATTATTTGTCCTTTCTCTTTTCCATACCTAGATGAATTTGTGAACGTCGTCATTGTGGTTGTCAATTCCTTGATTCTTATAGATATGATACCCTGCTTCTCTACATTTGGTTTTCTTGATATAGATTTTATTGAGTTATGGATCAAATTTGAAAGTGCTTGCTCAATTCTATTCCTGTCAGCTACAATAAAGTACTCTTTCTCAGAGTAATTAAATCTAAATTCTATTTTTTTACCTGTTTTCCTTAATAAGTTATCAAAGATCTTTATTATATTTGAAATTGATTTACTGAGATCAAATTTCTTCTTATCTATGCTAAATATATTGTCTTCTATATGTGAAACGTCTAAAAGATTTTCAGTTAATGCATTAAGTTTCTGTCCACAATTGATAACCGAATCGAGTAACTCTATTTGTCTTTTATCTTTTATCTTGTCTTTTACATATTCTGTCAAACCAATTATTGGCTGAATTGGATTTCTTAGTTCATGGGCAATCATGCCAAGAAACTCTTGTTGCATTCTCTTATGTGAATGAAGTTTTTCATTGATTTTCTTCAAACTCTCAAACATTTCTGCTTGGTTCCATATAGTTTCAAAAATACCTGTATACGATAGAGCCGTAGTTTGACCATCAATAAAAGTAGTGATGCCCAAAGCTATTGGTGTATTTGTTATAGTATCGTCTTTAATCTTTAGTATGATTGTTGTGGTTTTATCGATTATTGTTATTCTATGATAAATCGGAAAGTTAATTTGGGTTGTTCTAAATTTAATATGCGAGTAATTTTTCTTTATTTCTCTTAGATAATCCATTCCTTGACTTTGTATAATGAGAATCTTTACCAAAATCCCATCAGATGCCAATTCATTTAATTTTTCTAGGTTTTTTGACCTTTCCATCCGAATCAGACCATTAAATGAGGGAAGAATGATCAGTATGTCTTTCTGCGCTAGCGAATAATATTTTTTGATCAGGCGTAAAGATTTTTGCGGATTTGATATTATCCTTGCCTTGAAGAATTCCGAATCCGTCAATTCCTTAATTCTATCTTCTGCTACTACGGACTGTTTCCATATTTTGTTAAATATATGATAAAAATGTTCAACATACAATGGATCATTACTGAGAAGCAAATGAGAGAAGAAATTATTACCCCCGATCATGTTCTCTGTAGTGGAAGCAATATATTTGTCGCTTACTACAAAATTTATTGGTAGTCTTTCTGACGTATGTCTTATCTTTAGGGGATCTCTTGTAAATGCATTAACAACATCAATATCTTTATTATCATTTATTGAAGTGATCCATCTGATAGCTTTAGATTTTCCTTCGTGATGTTTCTCTAACATCTTTTTATTGATGTCAAGATAATATTTACTAATTAATTGCATATAGTCAGCGGTACAGCATACAGATAGATACTTTGATTCCATGATTACTTTATATATATTCGATGCTGCTTCTTGCGCATTTTCTAATACTTGAGTTTTGATCGGTTCAATTTCCAATTCAATTTCTTTAATTCTTTTCAAAGCAGAAATAGAGTTACTCCATAATGTTTCAAACAAATACTGCCCTTGCACGACTACATCATCTGAATTGCTATAAATGATTTGTGTCATAGGCTGACCTTTACCAAAAACAGTAGCTGCCATGTACTCTGAATCATTAACAACCATCACACATTTTAGCTCGTCCAGATGACGTAACTCGTAATTCAAATTCAACAACTCCTTGCATTTTTGGGTGTTCTCTGGAGTTATCTCGGTAATACATCTGATTTTTCCGCCTCTGCATAAATAATCTTGAGAGTCTTTATAGAAAGCGGGATTCTCAAACATTACAGATAAAGTTGACTTATCAAGAGTAAGGTTCATTTGCCATGATGAATTTTTGATAAATCCAATACTTTTGATTACTATATTCTCTATATCTGAGTGATTTTTAGATTTTGAGGGCTCTGATCTACTTTTCGTTGTATCTAATCAACATATAAGAAACTGACTAATATAAAAGCAGTATATTGGAGCTATTAATTCTCGATACCTATCAAATACCAAGGAACCAGTAGCTTAGAACTCAAGCAAATAATAACATACCAGTCGAATCCAATCTTAATTCTTTTAAAACAAGAAATTACTCTTTTATTTGTGAATCTCTATGTAGGATGTTCTGGGTGGACGTACTCCGGATGGAAGGGTACATTTTATCCTAATACCCTCGAAAATTGGAAGCGACTCTCATATTATTCAAGATTTTTTGATTTTGTAGAAGTCGATTCAACTTTTTATTATGTACCATCAAGAAATATTATAGAAGGATGGAAAAACAAGACTCCAGATGATTTTAAATTTTCATTTAAATTTCCACAAGTAGTAACACATGTCAATAAACTGGAAAGAGTTTCAAAATACGTTGAATACTTTTTTTATGCATTAGAACCAATATTGGAAAAAACACTAATGCTTTTAATTCAACTTCCATCGTTTATGTCAGCAAAGGTAGGGTTAGATTCACTAAAACACTTTATTAATAAATTAGACAATAGGTACAGATACGCATTAGAAGTTAGAGAATCATCGTGGTTTGATTTTCCTATCTATGATTTCTTGAATCAAAATGATATCACGCTAATATGGCGCGTGAGGACTGATTTAAAAACACCGACATTTATAACAACTGATACTATTTACTTGAGGTTCATTGGTGATAGGATTACTGAAGAGAGGAATTTTGGATTAGATGTTATGGACAAGGAAGGTGAGTTAAAAGAATACGTCGACCATATTGTAGATGCAAAAAGGGATCATCATATTAAAGACATCATCGTTACCTTAAATAACAATTATGCTGGATTTGGGCCGCAATTAGCGGGTGAGTTCTCAAGGTTGATGTATGAACCTCAATAGAATAAAAAATTAATAGAAATGATCTGCTAAAATATATTGGTGAAATTGTAAATCATGCCAGGATCGTTCTTATTAATCATGTTCAATATTACTAAAATACTTGGTAACTCGATACAATGTTTTATAGCTATCAATAAAGTAAACTAATTTTTAATAGATGTGTTGTATCAACAATAATAGAAAAGATAAACCAGACCTGTTAAAGAACATGAGCTGATTTTAGAGTTTGCTTCCACAGAATGGACAGAAATTAAAAATGTACTCATCAATACGTTTAGGGTAACCGTCATCGTCCATACAGAATATCTCTACCCTGTTTTTTTCTATTACGTTGATTCCAAAACCTCTCTGAAAAGAGTCATCTTCTAAATCATGTAATTCTCTACAACAATATTTTTTCATATTGATGACACGCTATCTATCCATCAGCTCGTAACAAACGCAATATTAATCCTTACTCTTGAAGGTATATGTTGCCAATTGGATACGTTTATTTTAACCTTTTATTACAAGGGCTTTACTAAAGTGGAATTAAAATCAGTCAAACCAGATTGATTCCGATCGATTAACTTGTCGGAATTGTTTTCAGATCGGCGGTTCATTTAAGTCTTCCAGTCTATTTTCAGACATATTAATAAATTTCGATAAATCATTTACTGATTGGGGACCCATGCCTATGACGTATCCGAGGAAGAGGAACTAGTACTACAAATTACTTTGGTTAGTATAATCTTGGGACTCAAAGATCCTATTCAACCTTGAACCATATTTCCATGGATCATGGATCTTCTCTTGGTTAATAATGTATTGTTGAAAACATTAGAACTATCATCTTATTATTTCATTTTACTTTTTATTACAATTGTAATGAGAAGGTTTATCCTCGTATTCTTAAATATCAGACTGTTGTATATACGTTCTAAACATATGCAATCATTTTCAATCATTGTAATTTTGACTGTATGTATGGTTTCTTTGGTTTCCATGACATTTTCTTGCTATGGAGGATTTGATTCACTGACCCTAGAATCTGCTTTTGCTCAACTGAATACTAACAACATTATTCAAATCATAAGTACATCCACCTACATAGATGACTTTGGTAATTTTCATATTATAGGTGAGGTAAATAACACATCACCGGATCCTCAAACAAATATCCAAATTACTGCGCTTTTATCTGATACAAATAACAACCTCTTAGTTGGCAATTACTCGGGGTTTTCATCAATATCGACTCTTAGACAAACGGAACTATCTCCATTTGATATAGTAATACAAAATCCCCAACAAATTTTGGGTTCCTTTAACTTTATGGAATTTACAACTACTTCGCAACCTGCGATAGAGAAACCAGCAAACCTTGTATTAAATGGAACTAGTGCATTTTTAGACGATATTGCCGATCCTCACATCGCTGGTAATATACTAAATCAAGGACCATCACCCGAACAATTCATAAATTTAGTTGCAACATTCTATGATAATTCTAGCTTAGGCGTAATAGGGACTCAAAGTTTCGGTCTAAACGTTGGCAATTTGCCTCAGAATCAGATGGTACCATTTGATATCACTATCACAGACAACAATACCAAATACAAAGCCAAATTCTATTCACTAAACATGGATTCTACTCAAAGTTCAATGACTTTTCCAACCAACACAAAATTTTTCTTTAATGATGATGGTTTTGGTGGTGATGTAGCAGGTACAGGATTTATTGATAATGGTGATGGAAGTCAATTTGCCACTCCATCGCCTTTAAGCGGAAATCAGGGGTTTGTAAATGGAGATAACACTGGTCGATCTTCCGAATCAGGATCCAGTAACAGTAATTCTGATCCTTCTCTTCCTCCTACCGGTGCTGATCTTGACATTGAAATAATTGTTGAAGATGATCCTTTGGTGAGAGGAAATTTTCAAACAATAGATGTGATAGTTAGTGATGAAAATACACAAGAAAAAATTGCTAATGCAACTACTGATTTGAGGGTATTTTACACTAGTGATCTTGATAAAGCAGAAGGTGGACAAACAAATAATGACGGAATAGCAACATTCGAGATTGAAATTGGTCCAGGATCTAACCTTGGTAATTTTGATGTTACAGCCACAGTCAATGCAGTGGGATACAATCCAGAAACTGCCGAAGCAACTTTTGAGGTAATTGAAGAACCTGATAATACTAATGAAACAAGCAGTCAAAACAATACTACAGATACAAATAACAATAATGGCACTGACACTAACGGTAGTGAGGGAGAAAATAATGGAAACATGAATACGAATGAAGACTCAGAACCAGATCCCATAAATGATCAGGAACAACAACCCGAACAAGCGGAACAAAATGAGAATGGTAATGATGAAGGTAATTCCGGTGAAGACAGCAGTAGTGATAATAGCAATGGTGATGGAGTTAGTAATGAACAGGATGATGGTAACAGCGATGAAAGTGAAAACTAACATATAGATTGAAACACCCTTGTACCTTATGTCTTCGTAATAGCTCTTCATTCTTTCTTATTGATCGCAGAATCTAATCCACATGTTTTCTACATCTCTACTAGGATGTTTAGGTTGAAATTATGACAATCCATCTCACAAAGTGGGATGGCTAAATGTATTCCATCCTGATAATAAAACACGAAAACCCATATGCTATTCATAATTCTTTAACACAGTTGAAATGGATACCACGTTTTACAATAAAAACTATCAACATATGACTCGAACTATTTATCGGAATCTCAAATGATATAGATTTTGACCCTATCAAAATTATCGAATTTTGATGGTGGCTGATTCGATTCAACCTTGAATCGAATCCCAGTGTATGAAAACTCTATGATCAGATTTGGTAAAGATATTGTAATTTAAAGGGAATTATTGAATTGGGTCTTTGCGTTTGGATTTATTTTCCTTTATGGGTAAATCCTCAATCAATATGGCCATAATTTTTGCCCTCATTACTTCCAAAGCCTCTTTATCCAAAGCAAAGCCCTCATTAACTACTTCACCGTCGTCTTGATAGATTTTCTTTCCAATAGAGTAAAAGCCCTTGTAAAGTTCTTTACCTTTGTGCTTTTTGTATAAATCCCTAACATACGCTTCCTCAATATCGACCATAGCCACAAAAGATGAAGAATATCAAATAGATAAGTTTACTGATATTTTATCGAGAACGTGGTAATTATTTTGAAAAATGGAAATAGGTAGTGAATTTTCTGTTATGTTCTATTGGCCCTCATTTACTCCACTAATAGTTCCAAAAGCATTGTCTGTGACATTGAGTCTTTCTCGAAAGATTTGTCCACCATCTGTTGATACTTTTGCGTAAGGTAGAAACGATGTGTCCTTTTGTTCCCAATAAGAGATGATTACATTGTTACCTTCCGCAGATATTTCTACAATAACTGAATCATAATTATCGGTGTTACTTACATTGGTTATAGGACCAAATGTCTTTCCATTGTCAGTTGATGCTCTAAAATCTACTTCATAGTTTGAATTTACTGTACCTACATTGGTAAACCATACGATGTACACGTTATCACCCGTTATGACAATAGGGCCTTTGCTTCTGCTGCCTCAGCAGGTTCGCCCTATCGGGATGAAGAGTTGCATAGGCCTGAAGCCCAATTGTACCACTTACAACGGTCACAGTTACTGTCAATATTGCAACTGAGATGCTAAATAAAACAAATTTTGAATTCATGCCAAAGTAATGGTAAATGGTATTATATAAGCAGAGATGTTATCTTGCACCTTTAAACATCAAAATAGATTCAATTCCCCCGATCTTAGATGCTTGGATTCTATTCAATCTTGAAGTATTCTTATATCTCTTAATGAATACAATGTAGATGGTTCTATTATTAAGAATTATAGAAGAAAGAAGGTAAAGGGGGAGGCTTCTCATATAATAAAGTATGATATTAGAGAAAATTGATATCTTTATATCATCACCACTGTAAAGGAATCTATAGAAAATGGTGTTAAAAAACGTTCTCTCCAAAACAATACTAAAAATCGGATTGCTGTCGCTTATTCAAATAATTTTTATTATTGCCATTTTCGGTACATTAACATATATTCAGTCACAGCAAACCTTGTTGGGAAATACTATTAATATAGCTGGTAAAAATCGTTTTCTTACGATAAATCTCCTTTACGAAATATCCGAATTTTTGAGTAAATCCTCTTCTGCTAACACAAGTCTCGAAAATTACAGTACTTCTCGCATA
>QCWC01000314.1 GCA_013114705.1 Candidatus Nitrosocosmicus sp.
CCACACACACACAAGAAATTTTATCTTGGAATATACCCTCTATACTTTTCTCTATTCCTATCTTTGATGAATATGATTGCTCCTATTATTAGAGTAACAATGGCAGAAATAAACAAGATAACACCTAATACCAATCCACCAAAAGTGGTTAGGTCGATTTCTCCATTATCCTTAAGAAAGGGCAAATTTCCAAAAAATATGTATAAAGAAGCTGCGTCATTTTTATCCAAATTGGTTACTGAAAAATGATACTCACCTGTTGTTTCGGGTGTCAGAGTGGAAAAATAAGTTCTCTCGAATGTAGAATTTGAAACGACATTCTCATCGGGGTCAATGACTATCTCCTTCAAAATAATTTGGTCATCATTAATGGAATCAATTGTAATTGTTAACAACTTTGATGTCGAGTCTATTGTAACGCTTGAATTATAGGATTCTAAGGGCTCTAATGTAATTTGACTGGTTGAAAGACTTGGATTATTCTGAACAAACATCTCGCTAAAGGACATCCCCCATGTAAAAAAGACGATAATGGATAGCAAAAACAGTATGCCACTTGCTATTAATACCTTAGATCCTCGTTGCATTCTAATATCTTTTAAGTCAAATCCTCAAATATAGTTTGTCGTAGTTGTGTCATTATCTGCATATTTATGACGCCAGGCTTTTCCACGTAAAACCTCTGAAATAAATTACTCCTCTAAATAATATTCTTGAGCAACCGAGCTTTACCAAAAAAAAAACTTGGCTATACCTAGCATATTTCTGTGCCAGAATTACAAAAATCGATTACGCCAAAACTATTGCAGACTATATTTCATAAAAAAATTTATGGATATCAGATATTCATTATAAAATTCTGGATTGTGCAAAAATTGATCATCGTATTTATACTTTTATGCTTATATGGATTTACTAACCTCTCCAGTTAATCGGAAGGTAAACGTAGAGATTAGGTAGGATATTCCATAGTCAACCTACCTTATTTCTGCTAATGACTCACTTTCTATGATGTAGGCTTTTTTTTATCAATTTATAGCACGCGACATCGAAATGAAAAAATTATATTTACATGCAGCTTGACTATGATATGGTTACTTCTGGAGGATTGAACCTGATAAAGTTAATGGCTGATGCTGAGGATGCAAAATTAAAAATAAATTTTGACCAGTCTTTTGTTTTTTCTTCCTTGGCACAAATTCTTGTAACTATCAAAATTATGATTTAGGTGATTAAATTGGTAGAGAAAGTTCTAGATTATAAGAAAATTTATGAATTTATACTTGGTATAGATGATAAGATAAGATTTGTTGGTATAATTAATGATTTAGGAAGGTTAGTCTATGGTGGGATGAGACCTGGGGTACTGTCTCTAGAATCCGAAACAGAATCAATCAAAATATACATGGAATTTGCTTTGATATCCAAACTTCATACGGATTTTGATTCAAAGTTAGGCGAGGTTCTCTATTCACTGACTGTAAGAAAGAAAATCAAGATGCTTTCTTTTCCTATCAGTGATCATATCATAAGACTATCTCTCGAAAAAGACGCTGATCATGAAAAAATCGTTAACATGATTCTTGAGTTTCTAAAATCAATGGACAAAAATAAGTATGAAGACCACTAGTCTTTCATCCTAATTTCGTAGCTTTGAATTATCACCTTAATTGCTTCTATTTCTTTGTAACATTGATCTCTGAATTCTGAATAAATACCCTCTTTGGTGAGTTTATCTAACCAAATGTCCATTTTATCATAGTAAGATACGAAATTCTCAAGCTCTTTAGAAAAGTTGTTCTTGTTATCAGGCTTTTCTTTGCCAGAGAAATAATCAAGTACAGTTAGCTGGAAATATAACCTACTCAACCTCAAATCTGCAAAAAATCTTCTAAAAGTAATAATCCTATCCTCCTGAGACTTTGACATAATCTCAGAAATATCTGGCAAGGACCCCAAGTTCTTGTTCATATAAATTTGTAAATATTCCAAAAAATTAAGTCTTGTTGTTATGGATTGTTTATTTTTTACTTTTAAAAGGCAGATCAATAATATACAACAATTAAATTTTAGATCCCAAAGGTATGGACCTTGGCTGAGACAATAAATATCCAATGTATCCACCGATTGCAGACATGGTTAATATGATCACAAAGTTTTCTGAAAAAACCATTTGGTAAACCTCTACGACCAAGTTTTGATATATGAGGTATCCGTAAATTTCCTCATTGTAGATATATGCATTTAGAGGAAAACAGAGTGAATACGATAACAAGGCAAAAATTATCCCCAATAAAGCATATTTGGAATTTCGAGCTGAAAAATGATCTTTTTTATTGTTTAACGAATTCTGTGATTTCTCAGAATTAACTAAATTCGAATGGTAATAATATCTGTATACTACATAGAACAAAAGAAACGGAATTAGGTTTAACAAGTAGTATCCTGTGTATCCTGACAAATACGAATTTGAAGAAATTTGTGTTACTGATGACATAATAATATAAAATGTTCCTACTAAAGGTACCATTGTCTTTATGTCAGGGTATTTTGAAAGTATCCTTAGAAAATAACCTGAAAAGAGAATTGGAAAGCCCAGGCCGTAAACTAACAATGCCAAAAATG
>QCWC01000315.1 GCA_013114705.1 Candidatus Nitrosocosmicus sp.
TAGTTGTTATCAAGTCAGAAATAACCATTCTTGCTCTTTTATCTTTTTTCAGAATCCGATAAATTTCTTTAAATGTATTTTTTTTATTATCTGTCAAATTAATAACACAATTACTTATTACAACGTCTACAGAGTTCGTATCAACAGGAATTCTCTCTTCAATATCACCTTTTCTAAATTCTACATTTTTGTAATTATTAGCAATTGATGTTTTACACGCCTTCTCAAGCATTTCATCAGTCATGTCGATTCCTATAACTTTTCCCTCATTATCTACAAGTTTGGATGCTAAAAACACATCAATTCCAGCACCCGAACCCAGATCAACTACTGTTTCACCTCTTTTCAAATCTGCGAAATTTAATGGCGCACCACATCCTAATCCAAGAATTGATTCTTCTGGAATGGACCTCAATTCGTTTACGTTATATCCAATAATAGACGATGATATGTATTCTTTAGAAACAGTATCTGTTTCAGAACAACAAACTTCCTGTGGACCACAGCATGAATCAGGATTACCGTTTAAGGCAATTTTTCCATAATTTTCCTTTATCTTTTCTTTGAGTTTTTCTTTTTGCATTCTTACTTATGTTTACAAGGGAAACTATTTAAGTTATCAAGATGACTGTATTACACAAAGTGAAATGAAGGAAACAAAGGGACAGAAAGTAAAGAAATTACCACTTTATGATTATACTTGCAGGTTTGAAGGGTATTATTTTTTACAGGCACAATCAAGTAAATTGTTCTGGTCTAGCAACCTGCACATCGCCAAGATACAGGATAATGGCGTAGTCTGCAAATAGCGTTCTTGATATTTCTTCTACTACCATCTCTGCACTTTCTTTGGTCAGCACAATTTCTATCTTGACGTTCTTTTCCTCCGGCAGTCCCTGACCGCGTATGCCCCTATCTCCCAAGCCACCAACTTCGTATGAGGTATAGCCGGTAATTTTGTGTTTTTTCAAGATGTCTTTAACAAAATTTTGTGCCATTATCTCACAAGTGATTGTTAAAAGTTTTATATTGTAAAGCCTCATTCTATTATCCCTTATTCTTTTTCTTTCCCTAACCGAATAAACATATCGTCATTTTTTATATAGTCCCACCATGCAGAGTAGTTGAAAGAATCAAAAGGACAGGTAATAGTACGATTACGATATATGGAAATGTGATTCCTAGGGCGGAAGTAAGGTAGAGACTTGGGTTTGCCTTTGGTATGGCAGTTCTAAAAATTGCAGGTGCGGCTATGAATGAGGCACTTGCCATAAGAGTTCCAAACAATACTGCTCCGCCGATGCTCAAACCAAGGTAAGTAGCCGTAACAACTCCAATTGTGCCATTAAGAGTTGGAATAACTAGTGCAAAAATGATCAAGAATAGTCCGACTTTTCTGATGTCGCCAAGTCTCTGTCCTGAGACTACTCCCATCTCAAGAAGGAATATAACTAGTGCTCCAAAAAACAAATCGTCAAATACTATTTTTATAGACTCAAATCCGTGTTCTCCTATGACATATCCAATTACTATTGAGCCAAGAAGTATCACTATTGCCTTTCCAGTTATGGTCTCATGTAAAACTTCTAGCATATTGCTTTTTTTGGTAACGCTTTGCAATTCATCAACTTCTCTTGATGTGGTAAAAGTATGGTTATGTTCTACTTTTTTATGCTCTGTTGCAACTTCCTGCTTTGGATGATCTTTTAAAATATCTGCGGATGATGGTTTTTTCTGCAATTCCTTTTCTGAAAGCAATTGTTCTCTTTTTTTCTGTAGTTTTTTGGACACTGCCGAATTTACCAGAAATATTGACAAGATAAAACTGATAGGTTCAAGCACTGCCAAAATTGCTGCCATGTATCCTTCTGACGATATGCTCTGGCTTCGTAAAAATGATAGTCCAACTGAGAACGTTACAGCACCTACCGCTCCGTAAGTTGATGCTAGGGCATACGAGTCAAAGATATTGAATTTACCGATTCTTCGTAGAATCTGATAATGATACAGTGTCATAACTATTGAAAGGATAATTGCCACTACCATGGGAAGGACCATGCTCTCAAAACCAGTCTTTCTCATTTCTATTCCACCATGGAGTCCAATTGCGGTAAGCAAATAGATTGGAAGTATCGAAGAGATGGCGTCCGGTATCCGTAGATCTGACTTTATGCGTGCCGCTATGACACCTAATATAAAGAACAACACAATCGGCGTTAGCAGATTGGCCTGTACTATATCAAGAATGTCCATTGAAAAAACACTTCCACCTAGAATAGTTGTAATGAAATAGTCAAATTACTATTTTTATTATCTGTTAAAATCATAAAATTCATAAAATTCGATGCAATAAGAACTCCATATTAATTTTCTGAATTGGCTAAGTTATAAGTTATAACCTATTCTTATTCTAGCAATGCATTTTTCCTAATCGTAATTTTCTTATGACAATGGCAGAACCCATGCCATCAGGAAATTGCTCATCGGTCAGGTACAATTATAAAATTCTCTTTTGTATGATATCAATAGCAACATGTATCTTTAGGTACCCCTCTCTTGACGTTCCACTTATGCCCAATTCATTCACCTATGTTGGAGACCTTTATGCCGGTAGAATCA
>QCWC01000316.1 GCA_013114705.1 Candidatus Nitrosocosmicus sp.
AGGTTTGGATGCTGCATACTTTCTTCCAACATCAATAGCCACATCAGTCATAGATCTGGATTTTCCATCATAACTGATAATTGGAGCTGAGAAAACAGTAATAATTTTATTTTTTTTACTCATCTGCTTTATCCTGTTAACGACTATTGGAATAAAATCTCCCTCATTTCCAATAGCACTTCCTCCAAACTTTGCAACAATGATGCTTTCTTTTTTACTCATCTATCTTATCCAGCATTTCAATTAATCAATCAAGCATTAATTAATTTTGATATTTAAAGGAATTCTGAAATAATCTTGGCAGCCTTAATAGCTCCCTGATTGAATGCATCTTTATTATAACCTGTATTGTTTCTCTTAAAATCTGATTTTATTATTTTTAAAATTATTTCTTCTAATCTAAAAATATCTTTATATTCATAGCCTTGTCTTTTAGCACCAAGCTCCTGTTCAAAATGATCTTTAATAGGAATAAATATTCCCGGAGTCCCATATACCAAAGCTTCATCCATTGTAGAACGGCCTGCTAACGAAACTACCAGGTCAGCTGCAAAAATATACTCATGCAAATTGTTGACATATCCTAAATTTTTACAGTCTGTAGATAAAGGAATTTGTAAAGACGGACCAGATATAACTACTAAATCTATATCAAAAGATTTCTTGATTTTTCTCCAAGTTATTATCATTTTATCAAGTAAATATTTTCCCGACTCAGTACCTCCAACTGATACAACAATAGTTTTCTTATCAAATCCAAATTCACGTCTAAGCTCGTCTCTACCCTTTGTAGTCTCCCTTACAATTGGGCCTACATATCTTATATTGTCCTCATCTTGACCACGGTCTGGGATTATAACACAATCACAACTTTTGATTATTTTATTCATTTGTTCATTCATTTTTCTCTCTACTATACCGGCCAAAAATCCACTAGTAAACGATGTATTTGTAATATCTGTGATCAATATTCTTTTCTTTTTCAGTTTTTCTGCAACTACCAGTGATGCAAAATCCTCATCACTAACAATCAGGTTTTCATCATTACTCTTACCTATGATCTCACTTGCAATTTTTTTACAATTTTTATAGTAAAATAAATATCTTAATAACCAAATAAAAGAATGCTGTAAAGTTCCGTCTTTAACATCAAATTTTGGTGGATTGTATCTGTTCAATACGTTGTATCCGCTGTCCTTGATGAATTCACAAGCAGAAGAACCACTAACAAAGCTATTTTTTCTATCCAAACTCAATTTATTCATTATAGCTATACTTCTGCTAGCATGTCCAAGGCCAATGGGGCTTACAAAAAATAAAACCATCTAAAAGCATTAGTGTTAGTATCTATATTCTATTTATTTTCACACTGTTAAAACATTTATTTTTAAAACTGATTTTTCTAATATTTTAAATAAGCTAAACTTTAACTCTATATGATTATTCATGGCGGATAACAAAAAGAATGATAACAAGAACAAAGAAAGTACTACTAAAAAAAATATAAAAAAAAATTATTTTGCAAAAGGCCGTAGCAAAAAAACAAAAACAACTTTGATTTTTGGTGGAATAGCTGCTGCTTTTGCTATCGCACTCATCATATCCTTATCGATTTTTATGTCACACAATAAAAGCAATTTTGGTGCAGTTGGTTCAGCTCATGAGCATGCAGCATTTCTCATAAAAATAGATGGCAGTCCAATAGATTTCAGTCAAGGAAAATATCAGGTAAAGTCAAGATACATTCATGTAGAAAATAACGACGGGACAACCCTACATAGACATGCAACTGGTGCCACCTTTGGAGATTTCCTACGTTCCGTAGGCATGCAACTGAACAGTGAAGATAACTGTTTTACGACAGATGCTGGAAACCAATACTGTAATTTTGGAGACAATGTTCTAAAGTCATATCTTAATGGCAACACTACCTCACTTGCTTCTCTATCAAAATATGTTATAAACGATAATGACCGTATACTGGTATTGTATGGAAATGAAACAAAAACAGAAATTGATAAGGAGTTAGGTGACTTAAGTAAAGTTGAAATCAAATTTGAATAGAAACTAGATATCTTTTATTTTTATTTTTACTTTACCTATTTTTTCAAGTTCAATCAACTATCAAACAATAATAACTATCCAATCAGATTAGATATGATATAATTGATTACTAGATGTAAATGTAATTTTATAATTTAAAGATTCTACTTAATATTATCAATTCAGGGCCGCTTGTCATACTCCCTACAACTACTGATTTTGAATTTGCGATTATTCCAGAAGATAAAAAAGGAATTCCTCCATTTATCGTGGCATGTTCGATATCGACTTTTAGTATATCAGATGCATATTCTATTTCTTTGTCTGATGCATTGGGATGAATAACTGCACCCGAGTTTGTTGCAACAACTACTGAACCTACTTGAATGAATCCTGCAATTGTCATTATTTCAGAAGGTACTCCTAAAACGTCTTGGACCACCTGTCTGTTTGTTTCTTCAATAAATGGTGAGATTACAGCACCATTATCATTGACCGCTATCAAATTTCCAATTGCAGTATACTTGCTTTTTATACGTTCTACATTCAACCCACTTTCCTGTCTGAGAATCTG
>QCWC01000317.1 GCA_013114705.1 Candidatus Nitrosocosmicus sp.
ACAAATAATTATCTCTCTTATGTTGTTCTTAGACAATAACTTTATCTGCCACTCAATAATAGGCTTGCCCAAAATTTCAATCATAGGTTTTGGACGGTTATCTGTAATAGGTTTAAGTCTCTTTCCAAATCCCCCTGCTAAGATTACTGCTTTCAAAACAGTTTAGTTTGTATTAATAAAAATATATTGTTTTCCACATAGATACAATTTAATATGTTACCATAAAATAGTACTTATATGGTAAATGGGTGGTTTTGATGCTAGACACATAGTATTACATCTATAGATATAGTATAAACACTATACAAATAGCATAATATTAATATATTTAGAATAAAAACTATACATGTAGTATGATCAAAATAAATTTATACAAACAGTTTTGATATTTCTAAAGGGTAAAATGACTTATATTTCAGAATTCGAATTCTGAAATATACAACTTATTATCGTTTCAGAACTTGTGCAATGTTTACAATCAGATCTGAAATCTGGTCAGATGTGTGCAAGGCAGTTAATGAAACTCTTAACTGACCTTCATTTTTCTTTACTGTGGGGTACCTAATTCCCTGAACATAGAAACCGCGTGTTTGTAATTTCCGTGATACAGTAATAGTTTTTCTTTCAGATCCAATAACAATGGGGATAATAGGAGTATGTATACTTTTAGCTAATCCAGGGATATCATACTCCCTAGCAAGATTTTGAAAATATTTTATATTATTTTCAAGTTTCTCTTGTTGAGTTCCTTGTTTTGCCAATGCGATTGAAGAGTTGGCTAATTCACACAGGAAATCAGGTAGTGCGGAAGTAAATATGAAGGATCTGGACTTGTTAATCAAAAACTCCCTAATTAACTTCGAACAGCTTACGTAACCACCAAAACAACCCAAACCCTTGCTCAAACTACTAATGTGAATATCGACATTTTTGTCAACATTAAAGAAACTTGGAGTCCCTGAATAGTTTTTCAATTCTTTGTTGCCTACTACAAAATCACCATGCGCGTCGTCGACAACCAATAAACAACCATATTTCTCAGCAATTTTGGAAATTTCTGTCAGTTTAGCAAAATCGCCATTCATACTAAAAATTCCTTCAGTAATAATTATTTTTTTGTTTTTTTTTGAACTCGATACTTTTTGTTCAAGTTCAATGGTATTGTTATGAGAGAAAACGTGTGTCTTTGCGTCAGACAGTTTACAGGCATCAATAATACTAGCATGGTTCAGTGCATCACTAAAAATTTCAGTACTTTTGTCTGCGATACAACTGATAACACCTAAATTTGCCATATAACCGGTTGGATAAACCAAAGAATCTTCTGAGTTCCTATGATTGGATAATAAAGCCTCCAATTTTTCTAGTTTTGAAGTGTTTCCACTAATTAGTCTCGAACTACACTGGGATATTGTATTAAGAGATAAATTTCTTAGTTTCTCGATCAAAATCTTATTTCTGGATAATCCGAGGTAGTCGTTTGAAGAGAAATTACACATATTTGATCCAGATCCTCGACTTCTTGGTAAGGAGACCTCGTTTAGAATTTTTAGTTGTCTATATAGGTGCTCATTCTTTAGGTTGTCTAGAACATTTCTAAAATAAATTGAATTATTTTTATCTAATACCAATCTCTTCTAGCATCTTAAAGTCATCGTTAGGTTTATTCCCTTTTGTTGTTAAATAACCACCAGTAATTATTCCATTAGCACCAGACTGGAGAATTTTCTTATCGTTTTCTTTTAAGTGAACTTCTCGTCCACCTGCGATTTTTAATATGGTTTTTGGCATTAAAAATCTAAAGGTAGCAACTGTCTGAAGAATTTCTTTTTCGGTTATGAGATGTTGCCCATATAGAGGTGTACCTTCTCTACCTATCAGCATATTTATAGGAACTTCGTGAGGATCTAATGATGCCAATGCTACCCCCAATTCGACCCTCTGTTCAACAGATTCCCCCATGCCTATAATTCCACCGCAACATAATTCTAGACCTGCATTTTTAACAATTTTAGCCGTATTTATTCTGTCTTCATAAGAATGTGTAGTACAAATTTTTTCGAAGTTGCTCTTTGCAGTTTCAAGATTATGATTATACCTTTTAACTCCTAAATTTTTTAACACTTTTGCACGTTCGGTTGTCATAAATCCTAGTGATACGTTAACTTCTATGTCAAGCTTTTCGCGGATCAATTTAATGGTTTCACAAATTTGTTTGAAATCCTTATCTGGTGGTGCCTTATATGCGCAGACAATACAAAAGCTATCTGCCCCGCTGTTCTTAGCATTTTCGGCCTGTTGTAATATTTTTTCTGGCGGAAGT
The DNA here is from genome assembly GCA_013114705.1 of Candidatus Nitrosocosmicus sp. Classification (GTDB taxonomy): domain Archaea; phylum Thermoproteota; class Nitrososphaeria; order Nitrososphaerales; family Nitrososphaeraceae; genus Nitrosocosmicus. The sequence goes on from QCWC01000317.1 coordinate 2,324, forward strand.
AGAGGATACTTCTCGATCATGGTGGAATTAAAAGAGGATTGAGCACAGAAAGAACAATCTTCCGGACAAGTACCAGATTTAGCGTTGATTAACGTTTCCACATCAATCTTATTCCCCGCAAATCTTTTTGTCAAATTTTTAGCACAATTAGCTAAGGTATCCAAATCCTCAGAGTAAATTAATTGCAGGGCTTCATCGTATGTAATTCTCTGGCTATCAAAGACTTGCGACATCATATCAAAAATAAAGTCATTATTTGAATTGGTCAATTATGCTTACTTTTCTTATTAGCT
>QCWC01000318.1 GCA_013114705.1 Candidatus Nitrosocosmicus sp.
ATCAAGCAATTTGATTATGTTACTGCATTCGATATATTATCATATATTCAAGAGGATGATAAATATGCAAAAGCTATTAGTAACATTTACAATTTGTTAAAACCTGGAGGATTGTTTATATTCTCAGAAAATTTTGTACAAAGAAAATCACATAAAAATAAATTTCAATCAATACGCTCCTTATCTGAAATTCAATCATTGCTTCAAGCGACAGGATTTGAAATCTTAGAGAGGTCTCCAATGTTTTATTTGATGAATGCTCCGGTTGATTCTGATGGGGTAATGATTCACAGGTTTTGGAACTCGATCAAAAAAATAGCAAGTAAAGGGGAAACATTTGGGTCGTTAATAGGCTGTGCTTTATATCCTATAGAACTTTTGCTGATTTCCATATCAAAAGAAAGCCCATCAACAGAAATTATGGTTTGCAGAAAACACTGATGGCTGACTGACTTAAGTAGCAACATGTTTAGGATAATGGCGATTCATCAGAGCCAATAAAATCATTTTGAACAAAATCGGCAAATACTTTATTTGGTAAGCACTAGAACAACTTTGTAAATAAGATGACTCCATCATCCAAATTCCATTTTCATGCTAAATTATTTGCTAACAATACTGAACTCTGAAACAAAGGTGTCGTATTGTTTGCTTGAATCATGTCTTATTTTCTCATTGAAAAAATTACTCTAGAATCTATCAAATTCATGATTTTATATGTTTTTATCATCATTCTGGTTATTTGATTATTTGTTTTGAATTAATGTTGTTTCTATATCTTGCGGTTATTCAAAATTAAGAATATCGTTATATGATATCCATCAAATATTTAGCCACACAAAATTGATGGATAATGCTAAATTAGAGAAAAAATCATTACAAGGTTGTGTCAAAATACTTGAAAATTAATCAACGATTTATCCGCAGAAGATGGCTAGATTTTAGAAATGGTCATAGCATTTATTTGATATTCTTACTGACTTTTACTAATTTTATACTTATCACTTATAATTTTGCCATAAAACAGATACCCATTATAGGAGATACTGTATCTTTGCCATTGTTTATTGTTCTATTTGCACTTTTTTACATCCCTGTATCTATGCTAATTGGTTACTGGCATAGAAAGCATCAATATTCAGTAGAAAACGAAGCGTTGATTAATCAGAATTGGGTTTGGGCTTGGATAATGCAATATCAAGTGCGATTGATAAAAGGTAAAACTACTAAGAAGGAGGACGAATTTGTCATGAATTATTTGAATGATATTTTGAAGAGGACCAATAAAACTGAACTAATGGCCCATGATGAAGAGTCTACATCTAATTCTAAAGGGGAAGAGAAGTTTGATAAATAATCGATGTACCTACTAAACAGAATTAAAGGGCATTTACCAATCTTCTCATTTTGTCAAAATTTATCTCAAACCCAAATCGCTTCTCGTCCTTTTTCATATTCTTGTACATGCTTAAAAGCAAATTGAAATGCTTAACTGTACTCAACTTTCCATCCATCTTTAGTCTTACAATTCTATAAACATCATAATAGTATTGGAATTTCTTTAGGATTTTTTCGCGGTACTCGATTTGATCAAATTTCTTATTGGCTTTTTTAGACCGATCTAATACGTCCAAGAATATTTCACAGCTTAAAAGTGATGGAATAATGCCTTCTCCTAGCATGGGAAAAACCGTTCCAATTGACTCCCCTACACCAATTATGTTGTTATCACAAAAAGGTTCCATCAATTTCGGTGGCGAAAGTCTTATGGGTCGTCCAATTTTTCTTATTATTTTTGCTTGAGGATGTTCTTCAAAGAATTCTTTTATTCCTAAATATTTTCTATCTATGTCCCCTGCACCCATGAATCCCGTGCCATTACTGAGTGGAAAGAACCAAAAGTATCCTCTAGCTCCCTTATAGCCCATCACATGAAATTCATTAATGTCATCTATGTTTTCAAGTAAGTATTCATAAGCTGGTATCACAAAGTCTTCTTCAGGTCTCGGCAAGAATCTTCTATGAAATCCGGTACAATCTAGAATGTAGTCGTATTTTTCATTGGGGAAACTCTTTCTATCACAATTAATTCCGTATTCTACATTTACTTTCGACAAGAGATCAATTTCCCATTGTTTCTTATTGTAAGTAACTAAGCCATCCAAATCGAGAAATTCTGTTTTTTGATTTGGAAGGCTCATTTTCAATTTTTTTCCAACATGAAAAATATAATTGTTGAAATCAAGGCCTGCGTTATTGGAAAAGTATTCTAACATGTGTCTTGATGCTCCCCAGGCACATACCGGCCAATGTGATTCCTTCTTATTTGCTTCAAAGAGAGTAACTTCGTAGCCACGTTTGTCTAACATATTACTAAGATAACTTCCAGCAACGCCAGCTCCAATTACTGCTATCCTCAAATTAATTTGGATACCTCTTGTAATAATATTAATATTTGTATGGTTAGCAGAGAGATTTACCTTCTACAGATTGATTATACATAATGATTTGTTACAAAAAAAGTTCTAATCAATCTACTTACTAATTATTTATATCTGATAGAGATTAATCTTG
>QCWC01000319.1 GCA_013114705.1 Candidatus Nitrosocosmicus sp.
GAGGATCAGCAATTATTAGATTCTCTTCGTTTAAATCTGACACCTTTTCGTAATGTTAAATATTTTCTGCCTCGTGGCAGAAATGGTAGACCAAATTCAGCACATGTACCAGAAAAAAATGTAACGACTTATTCTTACGAATTAGCCGATATTTACGATAGACTAGACTTGCTTTTTTCTTCTGATTTTATGGTTGACACGCGACATAATATTACGGCAATATTGAATTATATTTATGAAACATGGCCATTGTCGGTTGATACTGTGGATGCAACCGCTCCCAGACGATTAATGAATTGGACCGATCTTTCTAGTTTTGATGGTTATCCTGAAGAGATAATAACGCACAAATCTACACTATTGAAGTTTCAAGGAATGATACAGCGATTTCGCAAACCCGCCAGCCTCTTTGTGGATAAAAAAGTGACTAGTACATATTTGGGTAATGAAATCAAGCGGTTGAAAAAAAATGAAGTGATGGTGATAGACATTGCCATGCTTTCTACACTGGAGGAACAGGCCTTTGTAGTAGGTGATGTTATCAAAACAATTGATGAAATGTATTCACTAGGCGAAGCTGACTCATATCCTTTGAATGCAAAAAGTGATCAAGAATCCGATTCTATTATTTTGAGTGAGAATAGGGGAAAAAACAAGAAAAAACCAAAGTATATTGTAATCCTGCTCGATGAAGTTAATAGATTTCTTCCCCATCGAATTGCAAGTGGAAGCGGCATGGGGGGTGGTGGTAGTAGCTCTGTCTCAGGCAACAGCAGCATTGGCAGCCGCTCCACGGTAGGCGAAGAATTGTTCAAAACTCTAATAACTGGAAAGTCTAGACATTGCATCCTTTTTTCTGCTCAGCAATTTAAGAGCCAAATTGACCCTGGCATAAATGAAAATACTGGTCTTCATGTGCTTGCTAAACTGGGATTATCGGAACTAACGACAGGTTCATATTCTATGATAGATGATGTCACAAAGTCAGTAGTTAGCAAACTGCATAAAGGCGAATTTATACTGGTACATTCTGCTTTTAGGCATCCAATAAAAATAACAATTCCAAAACCAATGTTTAAAAAACCATGATACGTGCTCAGCTTTTTATTCAAAGTTTATTAGTGTATAGATGCGAGTTAGAAAATCAATTTGAGAATTATACAAATATCTGATTTACATATTGGTGGTCTGTTTAAGCAAGAGACTTTCGATACCTTGGTGAGGGAAGTTAACACAGACCTAAGACCCGACGTGCTAATAGTTTCAGGCGACCTGACAGATGATGGATTGTATTTTCAATTTGAACAAGCCAAACGTGAACTAAGTAAGTTCAAGTGTAAAAACATGATTGTATTTCCTGGCAACCACGATTATAGACATACTGGATATCTGCTTTTTAGAGAATTTTTTCCTATTGCTAGCCCGTCGGGAGCAAAGGTTTACAAATTCAACGATCCATCCAATCAGGACCAGAGAGTAATAGTTACCACAGTAGGAACAGCAAGAGCTGATCGGGATGAAGGGGAAGTAGGTTATAGACAGAATCTGTGGCTAAATAAAGTTTTAAAAAAGTATGGAACTTCACGTGATTCAAAGGGAAAAGAAACAGGCAATCCTAAAACAATACGAAAAATTGTAGCAATGCACCACCATCTTATAGCCATTCCTGATACCGGATACACAAATGTAGTCGGAATATCTGATGCTGGTGATGTTTTAAGGACCTGCCAGGCTAACAATGTTGATCTAGTTATCTGCGGTCACAAACATCGACCATGGCTTTGGGATTTAGGGACAATGAAGATCGCATATGCAGGAACAGCCTGTTCCTGGAGATACCGTGGAGTATTTGAGGATACCTACAACATTATAGATATGGACGAAGGTAAATCACTAAAAATTGACATAAAAATTGTTGGTGGTGACAGGATGCCTCTATCTGAGATTGTAAACAGGTATGATCCTGAAGCACGGGTAACAAGAATTGCTGATATGATGTCGCCGCACTGACTCTTACTTCTGAGGCACGCGAAGGATCATTTTATCAATATGTTATGAATCATTGACCCGACACATTAAACACGTACAAAACTACAAGATTGCTTTCATTTCCGTGAAAATGGTGCTTTGTATTGGACGGAACAAAGATGCAAGATCCTTTTTTGATCTTATAATCCTTTTGAAGGATTTTAATAAATCCGTTTCCCTCTATCACAAAATAAATTTCATCTGCACTGTGTGGACCTTGGATATCTTTCTGACCTGGAGAAAGTTTTAAGATACCTGCTTCAAAACTATCATTGAGTAAAAAGTCTGAAAAATAGTTAGAGTCTTTTTTGTCTAGTTCCAACAGGACATCCATAGTATCAAAAATTTCTTCCATGTTTTTTTGTATTTTTTCTTGAATTAGTATTTTGTGATGGGTATATGCAATTCTGCTCGCTCTCTGGGCTTATACAAATTTAGGTCTTTGATCCTTTAGTACTATGAATTTGATACACACTTGACTTTATAGTATCCCAAGCTGATATTATTCACGAAAATTATAGTGATCTTAATAAAATTTGATGTC
>QCWC01000320.1 GCA_013114705.1 Candidatus Nitrosocosmicus sp.
TTTTGGGACATATTTCTTCTATTGGTTGTCATTGTCATGTCCTAATTGTAATTTAGCCATGCTTGTAATTTGATATTGAACCAAAATTATCAAATCATTTAATAGTTATGCAATTAGCATTAACAAGTGTGTACTCAACTTAATTCAGCAAAAAGAGGAATCGCAACTGAAGAAATGAAACAGGTGGCAAAAGATGAAGAAGTTGATATTAATTTTATTTTAAGGCATATAGCAAATGGTTCTATTATAATTCCAAAAAATATTACAAGAAAACAGCATATCAAACCAACAGGTATTGGAAAAAGTCTAAGAACGAAGGTTAATGTAAATATTGGAACTTCTACATTATATCAAAATATTGGTGAAGAAATCTCAAAAGCCAAAATAGCTATGAGGTATGGCGCAAATACCATTATGGATCTTTCTGACGGTGGCAATCTTGATTTGATAAGAGAACAATTGCTAGAAGCTGCAAGCTCTTTGACTTTTGGTTCAGTTCCAATATACCAGGCATATGCTTATGGTGTTGAGAAGTATAAGAATCCATTAAGCATCACTGAAGATGATTTTCTCAACGCATTTGAAAAACATGCAAAAGATGGAGTCGATTATACAACCATACATTCTGGAATAACACTAGACCTAGCAAAGAGAATTATGAATGTCAAAAGACACGCAGGTATTGTATCAAAGGGTGGTACGATTACTGCAGCATGGATGCTAAAGTACAATAAAGAAAATCCATATTACGAACATTTTGATTATCTTTGTGAAATAGCCAAAAAATATGATGTTACTTTTAGTCTTGGCGATGCATTAAGACCTGGCTCAATACTTGATTCACACGATGAATTACAAGTTGCAGAAATGATAAATGTTTCTAGGCTGGCCAAGACTGCATATGAAAATGATGTACAGGTAATGGTTGAAGGACCTGGACATGTACCTTTAAACGAAGTGGCAGCAAATGTACGATTAGCTAAATCTTTAATTGGGTTACTGATATAGCATCAGGATACGATCATATTGCTAGTGCAATTGGAGCTGCCATATCCGCTTCTGAGGGAGTTGATTTACTATGTTATCGTACACCTGCAGAGCACTTGAGACTTCCAAATGAAAACGAAGTAAAAGAAGGGTTAATTGCATATAAAATGGCTGCTCAGCAGAGGATTTAGTAAAAAATAGAGAAAAGGCAACAAAGTGGAAAATAGAAATGACTAAAACAAGGAGAACATTAAATTGGGAAAAACAACTGTCCTTATCTATTGACCCTGAAAATGCAAAAGTTATTCATTATCGAAATACTGGTCAAAATACTGGTAACAATGTTCCTTGCACAATGTGCGATGGAGTATGTGTATACTAAATGTTACCTCACAAAGGAAGTATGACATAGAAAATAAGAGGGCTGGTGACAAAAATTAAATATGTTAAAGTTTTATGTTATTATCTTTTAGTCCCTAATTGATATTTTAAAATATAAAACTACTGTTTAGTACCGAGATAAATCTTGTTCGATTAACCTTTGAAACGTAAATAGTTCTAATGGTTTTTGAAGTTTGTTATCAACTTTAGCTTCTTCATAGTCTTGTCTGCTTTTTACACCTGAAACATCAAAAGCTATAACTAAATATATCTTAACGGGGTTTTTTTAGGTCAGTTTAAATTTGAATCTCATAGTTTTTGTGGCGTAGTAATAGTTTTACCTATTTGATCTCCATTCATCATCATTACATGCCCTTTTACCATATTTTGGAATGGTAGTACTGCATTTATAATTGGTTTGATTTTCTTATTTGCTGTCCAAAATAGGACATTTTCTAGTTCCGCTCTTGTTCCTTGAGTCGCTCCAACTATATTTATTCCTCTAAAAAAAAGATAACGCAAATCTATTGCAGAATCATATCCGGTAGTTGCACCCGTTGAAACTAAAGTGCCACCCATTCTTAATAATGCTACCGCTTGTGGAAACACAGTCTTACCTATGTGTTCAAATACTATATCAACACCTTTTTTGTTAGTTATGTCTCTTACTTTTTTATACCAGTCTGCTTCCCTATGATTTACGACATGGTCTGCTCCTATTTCTAAACATTTATCCATTTTTTGCTTATTGCCTGCTGTAGCTATGACACTGCAATGGTACAATTTTGCGATTTGAATTCCCACCATACCAACTCCGCTTGTTCCTCCCATTATCAAAATATTCTGACCAGGTTTAATTCTGGCTCTGTCAACAAGCATATGCCAAGAAGTCATCCCAACCATTGAGATAGCTGCTGCATCTTCAAATGATATGTTATCGCTAATCTTTACAATATTTACTTCTGGTAGATGGGCATATTGGCAGTACCCTCCCCACAGTGGGCCAGTTTGAAATCCCCAAACCTGTCTCCTTTCACAGTCGTATTCTCTGCCAGACGTACAGAGGTTACAAATTCTGCAACTTAAATTTCCATGAGATACCACTCGGTCGCCTTTTCTAACGGATGTAACCTCTTCACCGACTTCCTCAACTGTACCTGAAATATCGGTTCCGGAGATATGTGGCATAGGAACCTTGATTGGACTGCCCCAAATAGCCCACAAATCATTGTAATTATAGGATGTAGCTTCGACCTTAATCAATACCTCATTTGGCTTTATTTTTGGAACGTCCATGTCTTCAATTTTGACAACTTTTTCGGGATCTTTATTATGTTCTCTAAATACAGCGGCCTTCAAAGTTTTATCTCCTTTCATTTAAAGTGACATTGGATAAATATGAATTGATCTTCACAATTATATTAAAAAATAAATGGATTAAATTTATATTCTAAATTACTATTTAACCGTATCTACAAACAGCTCTAACAGTTAAACCATAATCAAAGACTTGTGATTTATTCTGAGTGATAAATAATAATAAAATAGATTGAATTCAGACAGGGAGTATAGGTTAGATTCAAGAATAAAAGAATTGGTAACGAATGAAAACAATTAAACGCTTTATGCATATGTCTACAGTTTAGTTGGAATTGTATATGTTTTTACGGTGATGATAGTGAATATTATAAGGTAAGAACTCCTACGTGAGATCCACAAAGATAACAATAGTGTGATAAATTTATTACTCAAGTAATAAACGAAAGTCTTATTTACTCTTAAATTTGAGATTAGTGAATAATTTTGTTAGAGTTAAGGTAAATCTGAATATGAATAATCATTTTTAATCATTGAATGAAAATAAAATAATTTTGGTTAATGAGGATATAGACTTTGTCAACATCATAAAATCTTACTTTATATGGTATGTCTTAGAATAATAGACTTTACGGATCCGATATCAGCTCTAGAGTATTTTCGATTAAATGGAGGAGATAGATTTTCCTTGATAATTTTAGATTG
>QCWC01000038.1 GCA_013114705.1 Candidatus Nitrosocosmicus sp.
AAAGTACAATATGCAATTTCGAGTCTACGGGAAAGGCCATGGAATTGTAGGCGCACTATCGGCTATAGGATGTGTTTTAGACTCAGATCATACTTTTGAAACGCTAGCCTATAGGAGAGAAGAAAATATAGGAAAAAGCAGAAAAACAAACGATTTTAAAGTAAAAAGACTAAGCGAAGAATCCTATCCATATACTTATAATAACTATGATCAAAAAAACTCGAGGGTTCTGATTACACCCCATGGTCCTGATCCAGTATTTTGTGGTATTAGAGGCGAAGATCCATTATTGACTTTGTATTTTTTAAAAAATTTGTGTATAGAAGAAGTGCTGGATGGCTACATGATATTTAGATCCAATCAGGGAACAAATCTTCATCTTACAAAAGAGAAACGAAGAGTAGACATGAAACCTTATACGGCAGGATACATTAATTGTGAAGTCACAACAATGCCCTATACAATTAATGGCGGACATGTAATCTTCAAGATAAAAGATAGGTACGACTATGTGTTACCAGTTGCAGTATATCAACCGACAGGTCTAACTAAAGTTGCAAGAGGGTTAGCAATTGGAGACAAAATTGAGATAGGGTATGGTGTACATCTGAAATCAAATAATCAAACTACACTCAATTTGGAATATTTGATTGTCAAAGAATTGGGTAAAGTTTTTGAAATCAAGAATCCCACTTGTACTATATGTCTAAAAAGTATGAAATCAGAGGGTAGAAGTAAAGGGTATGAATGCCAAGTTTGTAAAACAAGAATTAGATCATTAGACAAAATAAAGATAGAGAAAGAGAGAGAAATTAAAAGTGGTTTGTATATTCCAGAACCTATTGCACACCGTCATCTTACAAAACCAATTTCAAGATACGGTATGGAAAAACGATATGATCGATTTGAAGTAATACGCATGCTAAAGAGCATAGTGTGGATAAATGATAGCGGGGGGTTGATTTGAACTTACGGCTGGCGTTATAGCACAGTAACCGCTCTGCGGGTTATGAGCCCGCCGGGATAACCTAGCCCCTAAAAAGGTCTGGCTTCCCCACCCCGCTAACTAATATTTGTAATATAAGGAGTATATATACGGTATAGATCTGTTATCAAGAGGCATAATTTTGATTGAATTTAGCGGTGATAGTGTATATAGCACAACTTTATACAAAGAAGACACATATTCATTGAATAGTATTTTAGTAACTCTATCAAGAATATATCGATCTTCATAATCGAGTACGAAAACTGATGTTATTTGATATTTTGTTTATTTTGGAAATAATCAAAGCAAATAATATCATCATATAAATGACTGTGTAACAACAACCCTATTTCCATTGTTTTTCATTTGTACAGCAATATTTCCGAGATAATCTATATTTCGAATGCGGGAGATGGGATTTGAACCCACGGACCCCTAAGAGATGAGGTATCTCAAATCCTGGTTTCTGAGCATCGTGTTTTTTCCAACTCACGCCTTTGACCAGGCTTGGCAACTCCCGCATAAAATATTCATGAAAAATCCAACATATATTCTAATAAAAACGAAGGCTACTCCATCTCCTGGTCTCCAACCAAATTCACAAAAATATCATCCAATGTAATAGGCGCGACTGAAAAGGATAAATTGCTACGCACCATAATTTCAGATATTTCTCTTAAATTGCGTTCAAATGTGAATAGCCTTACAGAATCTGAACTCATGGTGATTATTTTTCCAAACGAGCTAACTAGATTTTTCAAGTCAAAAATGTTGAGGGCTTTTGATATGTGGATATCAATTCTTATTTGATAATTTAGCGTGCCTCTTAAATCATTCATATTTCCTTTAGATATAACCTTACCTTGATCTATGATAAAAATAGAATCAGATAAAATTTCAGCTTCGTCCATATAATGAGTAGTTAGTACGATCGTAACACCTCTATTCTTCCAATCTTTAATTATGGACCACACTTGACGTCTTGAAACAGGATCGAGACCGATAGTAGGTTCATCCAAAAACAACAAAGGCGATTCAGTAGCCATAGCCATTCCAACCAGGATTTTTTGTTTCATGCCACCAGAGAGATTTAGAGCAGGAACATCCTTAGCTGAGTAAAGATCTAATCGATTTAGGATTTCGGTAGTCTTGTTAGCGGCAACATCCTTTCTTTCGCCACGTATTTTTAGCCAATTATAAATATGATCCCAAGGTGTTAATGCTCGTAAAGGTCTTCCCTCTTGAGGTACAATAGATATCATCTGACGAATTCTCTCTGGATACCTCAACACATCCTCCCCAAAGATAGTTATTCTCCCTGAGGTAGGTAACATTTGAGTAGAACAAATACGGATAAAAGTAGTTTTGCCAGCACCATTTCTTCCCAATAAAGTAGATATTTTCCCTTCCTCAATTTGCAAAGAGACATCATCAAGTGCCTTCTTATTGGAATTCTTGTAGATCTTATTTACATTAAATGACTCTATGGCAAACATTAAGATCCGAGTTGCAAAAGTTACAAGATTCTAGAATGCATCTTTTTTGAATTCCTTCGAAAGATCCTTTAATAAATTCTTTTGAGTATCATTGATTTTATCAGGGAGTTTTACATTCACTTTCACATATTGACTTCCACGTCCAAATTTTCCATATCTTGGTAAACCTTTTCCTTTCAACTTGAAAATGACATTTGCTTTGGTACATGACGGTATTTTAAGCTTTTCAGTCCCATCTATGGTTGGAACCTTAGTCTCGGTTCCTAAGATTAAATCAATAAATGAAACATCATAATTGTACATTAGGTCACCATCTTCAAGAACTTTGAAAAGTTGATGAGGTAGGACATGGATGCGTACCAACAAGTCTCCACTTGCACCTCCTGGGACACTCTCTCCTTTTCCAGATATCCTCAGTGTAACTCCATCCTCAACGCCAGAGGGTATGTCGATCTTTAGATTATTTGTTTTCCTAACTTTCCCCTCTCCATGACATGTATTGCATGGTTTTTCAAGAATTTTTCCCTCTCCATGACATGTATTGCAAGTGTCTAGAGAGATAAAGGTAGAAAATTGATTTTGGTTATATACCCTACGGGTCTGTCCTTGCCCATTACATGTTGGACAAATTTTTGGACTTGTACCTGGAGCAGCTCCGGTTCCCGAACAGACCGAACAATTCTCAATTATGGGAATCTGTACTTCTTCTTTTTTGCCCTTTACTACTTCTTCCAAGGTCATGCTTACGTCATATAATAAATCTCTGCCTCTCCGCCTTCTGGTTGTGGTCCCAGAATTGAAGCCGAAAGGATCGCCACCAAAACCGCCTCCACTTCGACCACCACCCATCCTACCAAAAATTTGTTCAAAAATATCACCAACGTTACCAAATCCAATATCCTTAAAGATTTCAGCAAAATTGTCTTCCGATCCTCGGAAAACTTCTTCATTTCCAACGTGTCCATATGCATCATATCTCTTACGTTTTTCCGGATCAGATAGTACAGCGTAAGCCTCAGAAATTTCTTTAAATTTTTCTTCTGCTTCTGGCGACTTATTGCGATCGGGATGATACTTTAATGCAAGTTTTCTATATGCAGATTTTATTTCATCTTTAGTAGTAGATTTTTGAACCCCTAGTACTTCATAATAATCTCTTTTACTCATCGTTGATCACAAAATAATTGAATGTGGTTGTTTATACATCAGTTCTACTATTTCATTTATTATTGCTGGTTTCGGTACCACTACCACCAGTGGTTGCAGATCCTGAATTATTTTCGCTAGTATTTGGACCCTGTGTATTTTCACCTGTAGGAGGAGGTTGAGTTGTAGATGTTTCGGGACCGGGTTCTCCTGGACCAGATCCAGAATCGGGCCCAGCAGCCGTATTGGAAGCATTTTGCTGAACGGATTGATATGCAGCTGTGCTTATTTCGGCCAATACATTTTTCAGATCCGTTATTTTTGCTTTTGTCACATCAATATTATTAGATGAGATCGAGTCTTTTAGCTCCTGAACCGTTTTATTGACTTTATCCTTTTGTTCAGCAGTTACTTTGTCCTTTAGATCTTGATTTACCAATTTTTCAGCCGAGTATATCAAATTATCCGATTCGTTTCTTAATTCGGCCTCCTCACGTTTCTTTTTATCTACTTCAGCAAATGCATCCGAGTCTTTCTTTAATTTTTCTATTTCCTCTTTTGATAATTTTGTGCTTGCTGAAATGGTGATTTTTGATTCTTTTGAAGTAGCAAGATCTTTTGCTGTTACGTTCAATATTCCATTTGTATCAATATCAAAGGTTACTTCGATTTGTGGGACAGATCTGGGAGCCGGTGGAATACCAGACAGGTTAAACATACCCAGTGAAACACAATCAGCAGCCATTGTTCTCTCTCCTTGGACTACATGTATGGTAACTGCCGTTTGATAATCTGCAGCTGTAGTAAACACTTTACTCTTCTTTGTTGGAATAGTAGTATTTCTCTCAATTAGAGTTTCCTTAAGTCCACCCATAACTTCTACACCAAGAGTCAAAGGAGTGACATCGACCAATAGGATATCAGTAGACACTTCTCCTGAAATAATAGCACCTTGAATTGCCGCACCCATGGCAACTGCCTCCATTGGATCCACACCACGCTCAGGTTCTTTATTCATGACAGATTTTACAAACTCCTTTACTATCGGCATTCGGGTAGGACCACCCACCAAAACTATCTTCTCAATATCCGTAGCTGATAATTTTGCATCTTTTATGGCTTGCAACATTGGATTTCTACATCGCTCTACAACCGGTCGAAGCAATTCCTCCAATTTTGCTCTATTCAAAGGAATTGCGAAATTTTTTGGTCCTGTAGATTGATCATATGCTAAAAAGGGCAAATTTATTTCTGTTGTTACTATATTGGATAATTCAATTTTTGCTTTTTCAGCGGCCTCCCGAATCCTCATCATAGCCGCTTTGTCGTTTCGCACATCTATTCCCGATTGATTCTTAAATTCGTTAACAAGATAATCTATCAAAATATTGTCCATGTCAGTGCCACCCAGTTGAGTATCACCAGATGTACTTTTTACTTCAAATACACCACCACCCATTTCCATAATGGTAACATCCAGAGTTCCCCCACCAAAATCAAAAACCATGATTTTGAGATCACTTTGTACTTTGTCTAATCCGAAAGCCAGCGAGGCAGCCGTGGGCTCATTTATGATTCTCACGACTTCTAGTCCAGCAATCTCTCCTGCATCTTTTGTTGCTTGTCTTTGATTATCGTTAAAATATGCTGGAACAGTAATTACAGCTTTATCAACAGTATCTCCTAGAAATGCTTCAGCATCCTTCTTGATTTTCTGAAGTACAAATGCAGATATCTGTTGCGGAGTATATTCCTTTCCAAAAACCTTAAACTTGTAATCGGTGCCCATTTTCCTCTTTGCAGCGATAACAGTTCCTTCAGGATTTGAAAGCATTTGACGTCTTGCAGGTTCACCAACAAGTAGCTGACCATCTTGTGAAAACGCAACCACCGATGGAAAGGACTTTCCCCCAATGGAGGCACCCTCAGCAGCTTGTATTATAACGGGTTTTCCACCGCTCAAAGCAGCAGCAGCAGAATTACTAGTTCCTAAATCGATTCCTATTATTTTTCCCATTTAATCGTCATCTCCTTTTGTATTTTCTTTATTATCACTATCGATATTTTTAATTATCTTTTTAGACACTTCAACCAAACTGGGACGAAGAACGCGTTCGTTTAATAAATAGCCCTTTCGGATTTCTTTAGTAATTATGTTTTCTTCCATATCATTTTCAAAATAAGAAAACGCGATAATTTCGTGAAAGTTAGGATCAAAAACACTGTTTAAAGCTCGTATTTCCTTCACATCTTCTTTTTCCAAATATGTATCAATATTCTTTAGTATGTTAGTTAATCCTTCAAGAATAGAGCTATCAACCTTGTGATGTTTTAGAGTATCCAAAGCGCGTACGAAATCTTCTCTCAAATTAATTATGGTCGACAGCATTTCTGCCTTTACTGAAAGTATTCTCAACGTATTTTGCTTTTCAATATTCTTTCTATAGTTATCAAAATCGGCTATGCTATACTTTAATTTGTTAAAAGTTTCATCATACAAATTTCGATAGTGTTCAAGGTCATCACGTGTAGTTTTTAATTCTGCAGATAATTCTTCGGCAGTTAATTCCGTATTTGACTCATAATCATTTTCATCATGAGAATTATTATTAGAATTAGAATTATTATTAGAATTAGAATTATTATCTAACAAAAGATAATCATCACCTTGATCATTAGTAGTTGGATCTTTTTTTATGGTTTTATCCATGCTAATAAATTTGGGTAAATCTAATAATTAGATATCGATTTCTTCTTGAAAATATAGAAGTATAAATCAAGAAAGAACTGAATGATTGTAACTATGAAGTTAAAACTAATTATCAAGCATAGTTGCTTTTTATAGAAGACCTCGCTCCACAAGCCTCGCAGATCATAAAACCTAACTTTTTGATTTTTTCTGTTCTAGTATCTGGGCTACCACAAACAGGACAAATAACGTAATCCTTTACATATCTGTCTATCAGACCAGAAAATGAAGATACTGGTTTTCTTCCCAAGAAAATAACTCTTTCACCTGTAATATATCCTGCAGAAGCCAATTCTTTATTGAGATAGAGTAATAATTTTTCAGGATCGCGTCTGAGTGCTTTTGGGAAATCCATAAAATTCCTAAAAATTGTTCTTTGACCAACCCATATTACTCTTGGAATAGGAATTTCAAGCCTTGAAACTTCTTTCTTAACGACATTTCCGAGTTTGTTTTGTAACCTATCTAATAATGACATGTACCCCGACTCATCTTGAATTGACATAACTAAACTACGATAAACCATTTAATTTACGTTATGAATGTATCTTAGACATGTGAATGAGCGGAACAAGAATTATTAGCATAAAACACCAAAATTTATCTAAATGAGAATTAGCGGTTCTTGGTTATCCATTCGATAAAGGGGGTCATAGTTTGGTATGGTAAATCATTAGTTTTTTCTACGTTATAGCTTAGCATGACCATTCTATTTAGCAACACACTATGTAAATTCTTGTCCACTTGGTCTCTTTTAAGGGGATCATAGATTTCAAAAAAGCATTTTTGTTTATAATAAGAAATATGATGGGCGTAGCAAAGCATCAAAAGCGTGGGATCTCTACTAATTCTTTCATTTATCACAGTTTGTTCAAACGTGGGATTATTCTGAAGTTCAACATAAATCTGAAGAACTCTCCTTTGATACTTTTCTTTAATGTAATCGTTATCAAATTCAGTATTGCTTCTAGATTGAAATATTTCACGCTTTAATTGGTCAATGGTTTTCCTAGTAATATCTTTTGCAGACAGTATATCCAAATTATTCTTAATACCATAGTTTTTACCAAAAAGAAAAAAGATTCCCAGAATTTCATTTTCCTTAACAAATGGGAAGATCAAATTGCCATCTAGAAATTTTAATATTCTCTCATAAATATCAGCAGGCAAGAAAAATCCCATATAGGAATCAGAAACTACTGTCACATCATTAGAAAAGTCCCAATGATATAAATAAATATTTTTGCACCAAAATGATCTAAAATTTCTAGGGTATAAAATTAAGCCTTGGAGTAAAATCCGGGTTTTCTTTCATATATTTGACCATCGCTCATTGCCTTTTTGATATAAGACCTGGCATCTGAATCTGTGAACTTGGCTGTTTTTATCAGTTCACCTATGAACACATTTTCTTCAACATCATTCTTTTCTTCCCCTGAAATGCTAGAAAATATTTCCATGAAAAGTTTTAACTTGGATATCTCGCTGAAAGGTTTACCATGTAATACCCCTAAATCAACCTTACCAGTATTTACGTCAACACCAGCAGTTTCTAACATTCTTTGAACTAGAAACAATGATCTTTCAGCATCTTCTCTATCAACTCTATCCTTTAGCAATAATCTTGCTCTGGCAGTTGCGAGTCTAACCAACCCCTCCAATTGCCTAGGAGTTACAGTAATCATGCTATCAGAATCAACATTTCTCATTTTCATATAATAATCACGAATGATATTTATCGCCTCTGGAGTCAATTCAGGTTCTACAATTTGTTTCGCAAATGCGAGATATTTACTAAAGAGATCTATGTTGATTGCTCCTTGTGATGATTTTTGTACATCCTTATGAATTTCTAATATATGAGTAGCTATTTTACTATCCTTTTCTTTCTCGGGTAGATCTCGTATTACATACACAAGATCGAATCTAGTAAGGAGAGGTATTGGAAGATTTACATTTTCAGTGATATTTTTATAAGGATCATATTTTCCGTACATCGGGTTTGCGGCAGATAGAATCGAGGTTCGGGCATTTAATGTGGCTACGATACCACCCTTTGCTACAGAACATGTTTGTTGCTCCATAACTTCATGGAGCGCAGAACGATCTTCAGCCTTAATCTTGTCAAATTCATCTATACAAACCAATCCTTGATCTCCTAACACCACGGCACCCGCCTCAAGCATCATTATGCCAGATTTATCTCTTACAACTGCAGCTGTCAAACCGGCTGCTGTAGAACCCCTTCCAGAGGTGTACAAACCTCTAGGTGCTATTTTTGCAGCAAATTTTAACATTTCAGACTTTGCAGTTCCTGGGTCCCCAACCAATAACACATTAATGTCACCCCTTCGGGTTGATCCATCGTCTAATTTTTTAGTAATTGAACCCACGATTAGCAACAATATTGATTCTTTTATCACTTCATGGCCATATACATGAGGGGCAAAAGATGATACTAATTTATCATATATATCGGGCTTTCTTGACAACATCAATATTTGTCGTTCATCTTCAGCACTTATGGAAATACGTTCAATAGAACGAGTTTTCTTATCTCCGGCTCTACCACCAAGATATTCGATGTTATTCCCTTCCATTCGTAACCTAAATAGAGAAGTTTTTTGTGCTGCAGCATTTGCTGAACCAAATGAATATTCCTGATCTATCCTAATAATACCAGTTAACATGATTCGATCTCCTGGTCTACATTGATCAACCAAATCACCTAGAATTGTTACTTCTATGTAATGAGGCAGTTGTCCCGCTGGCAAATCCTCGGGTAACTCTTGTAATCTAACCAACTGAAAGTCAATAAATAAGCTGCTCTCTACATCCATTTCCAATTCTTTTTCGGAGCAATTAAGGCATCGCAATGGTTTTTTTAAGGCTAATCCTTTTAGCTGTGAAAAGCTGATCTGATTGCAATTAAGACATCTATATGCAATTCTTTTTCCCAATGGTTTAACTTCAGAGGAACGTACTACCATCCCAGAAACACCTAACAGTTTGTTAATAACATCTGCATTGATATCACGCAATCCTTTCTGAACAGCATAATTTCCCATTCTTACTCTAATATGCTCCCGTATTTCATGGGCGTAATCTGGATGAATTTCTAAAAGAATAGAAGTAACAGCCTCGTTAAAAGCTGAGAACATTTCATCTGGATTATGAGTAATGTCCTTTGCTAATGATGGAGCAAAGCTATCAAAATCAATATAATCGACGGTAATGGAAGTAGAAGAAGTAGCTACCATATTATTTATCTTGTCAAAATACTTGTAGTTACCATCCCGATCCTTAAATGAACGTAGAAAACTTTCTAATTCATTTGACAATGCAGATATGGTTTGTTGTTCTTGTTCCTGTTCTTGTACATTTCTTGATGAAGAAGAAGAATTTGAGGGGTCGGTATCACTCAAGTCTTAACACCAATTTCTTAAACTTGGATGTCATATAATAAAAATTCTCATAGAGAAATTTTTCTTCTACCGAGAGTTTTTCCTCAAGTTCAGGTACTAACGGTGATGAAGCTGAAAGTTTGACAATTTTTTGTAACCTAGATGCAATAAAAGGGTTCAGAGCTACGATTAATGATTCTCTATCTTTATCGTCGATATTATTAAGGTAATTATTTACTTTGGCATAGAAATCTGGTTCTATTGTAGATAACATGTGACTCTGCGATATTCTTTCGCGATTTAAAGCTCTCTTTATATAAGAAAGTTGATCATCATCATGAATTTCTACTACATCATGTTTGCTCAAAATAATAGAGATCCATCTGGGTATAGAGGTCATATCTCCCTCCTTGGCACTAATAAAAACAAGTGGACGTATGGATAATTCAAAATCTCTCAAGTAAATCACACGTACATCCTTTAGAATATAATCTAACGAAGAAAAAGTATAAAGAATAGAAATATCATCCATTTCTAAAAATAGTTTATCTATGTTGTTATTAGGTGGTATTGTGGGCGTTGTTGATGATGATGGGGACGGGGATGATGATGATGGCGATTTCACATACTTAATTATCTCTATGAGTTAATAAGATTTCAATCCCAGGGAACTTGAGACATTGAATAATTTTAAATTGGCAAGGGATGGACTATACATCTGGATGGAAAAACAGCGGAAGCCGAAGGAAATTTCTGATATTATGTGGGTGGAAAAATATAGACCAACACGGTTGGATCAAATAATTAATCAAAAAGAAATTGTAAAAGGGCTAGAAAATTTGTTAAAAAAACCAAATGAACTACCGCATTTATTATTTACTGGATCTGCAGGTACAGGCAAAACTACAACAGCTCTATGTTTGGCTAGAAAGATTTTAGGAGAAAACTGGAAGAGAGATACACTAGAGCTAAATGCATCAGATGAAAGAGGAATCAAAATGGTTCGTGAAAGGGTAAAAGAATTTGCCTCGATAATGAAACTTTCCATAAATCAAGATACTGATGATAAGCCATTCAAGATTATTTTATTGGATGAGGCAGATGAAATGACATCCGAAGCACAGACAGCCTTGAGAAGAATAATAGAGGATAGTTCTAAAACGACCAGATTTATTTTTATTTGTAATTATTTATCTCATATAATTGAGCCGATACAAAGTAGATGTGTAATCTTCCGATTTTCTAGAGTCTCAGAAGACGAAATAGTAGAATATTTAAAGAATATTTGTAAAAGCGAAGGAGTAAAGGTTGAAGAAAACGCTCTTCACAAAATCTATGAACACACCAACGGAGACTTGAGATATTCGATAAATATTTTGCAAGCCGCTGCTGCAAGTGGAAATGTAAACGTGCAGCAAGTTCAGAGTGCGATAGGCATCTCAGGAAGAAGCAAGATTGCTGAAATAGTTAATTTGGCCATTAACTCGAAATTTAATGAATCAAGAATAAAATTATTAGAATTACTAAACGTATATGGAGTATCGGAAACTGATTTTCTAAGATACGCTAATGAAGAGATCTATAAACTTGAATTAGAGAACCCTTTTGAAGTATCAACTATTATTGCCGAATATGATTATAGACTTGCAAATGGTGCACATCCTGAAATTCAACTGGCAGCCTTCTTGGCACAGCTTGGAAAATTAAATTTGAAGAATAACAAAAAATCTATTTAAAAGTCGTCTTCAAATTCATCTCCGCCATCTTCCTCTGTTACATCGTCAAAGTCTTCTTCAAATTCCTCACGTTCTTCGGCGGTTTTATATGGAATATCGGCTTCTCCTAAATTTCCACAAACAGGACACTTAAATTCAATTGTTTGGCCTTCAAGATCCAATAGAAATTCTTTGGTGAAAACCTCATCGCAATTTGAGCAAACTAATGTGGTTTGAATATTTTCTTGAGTAAATTTATGAGACTGTACCCGAAAGATTGTGTTCACCATACTTATTTTACCTATAAGAATCAGTCTTTATTATAAGCCTTATCTTTTTATAAACCTAAGGATTAAGATGCCAGAGTCAGTGCAAGCATAAACAGAATATTAACCTAGTTCATATCCAACATTTTGTGCATTTGTGGGATTACTCTTACATCTTTATAAAAAGGGTATACTTCGTCATAGATTTTTAAAATGTGTTCAGTGGATGGAGAGTCGAATTGATAGCTTGGTTGAAGTGTTATACCACTTAAATTACCAATATTGGAGCACTGAAAGATTTTAGTCGTTAAATCTCTAATTTCGTTTGTAGTTGTAGAATTTGTAAATACAATCTTTACAAATGAAATCTTATCGGTCCTGTTTAGGGCTAATTCCAAACATTTTAATTCATTTTGTATCAGGTCATCATAGGATTTGGATGGTTCGATCACTTTTGAATCGGAAGTCTTGAATTCAACCTTACAAATATCAAAGTATGGCAACACTGACTCAAATCTTTGCCAATCAAAACAAGATGACTCAAGATAAGTCTTGATATTCAATTCATTCTTAACAAAATTTGCAAGTGCGATCAAAGATAATGGTTGTAACAAAGGTTCACCTCCAGTAAAATTTACCTTATAGATTTTAGGCTGAAGGTGCTGATGAATAAGTCGTTTAGCTTCATCAATAGTATAACTTTTTCCACTCTTAGTAGATAGAGAATACTTTGTATCACACCAATAACACCGGAGATGGCAACCTGAGAACCTGATGAATAAGGTTTTTGTACCCGCAAATATACCTTCACCTTCAATACTCACAAATAACTCATTTAATTGGACTCTGTCAAGTACCTCTTGATTACTGTTAATGTTTGAGATTTCAATACTACTATGATTAATGGTTGGCATATTGTGTTTTATCCTCAATTCCTGCTTTTGAAAATGCATGTTTTCTATTCATACAAGATTCACATATTCCACATTGTTTGTTTCTACTGTCTATGGAGATGGAACTGCTGCCCTTGTTATCGCTATGTGTTCCTAGATAGCAGCTCCAAGATTCAAAAATTTTCTCTCCCAATGTTTCATACCCCATCAAAAGCAATTCCGATTTACTTAATTTATCTAATGCAGGGGACCAAATATGAAGTTTATTTCTTATTCCGGCAGTAATTCCATCAATTTCAGACATGTTAAATACTTTTTCTAAAGATCGCGTGAACGTAGGGCGACAATCAGGATACCGAGTATCTCCAGAATGAGCTCCATATACTACAAGAGAAATATTCAATGAAGTGGCCCATACTGATGCAATAGTCAAAAAAACAGTGTTTCTTAATGGCACAACCATGCTATAATCAAATGTTGGAGGAATTTTGGATTTGGAATTCGTCAGGATATTAGTTTTTCCAAAAAGAGTTTTGAGAAATGATATATCAACTATCTCATGCTTTTTACTTTTTAATAATTTGGAAAAGCGTTTTGCCACAATTAGTTCATTGGAAGCGCGTTGTCCATAATTAAATGAAATTAAATATACATCTAATCCCAATTTCCTTAGATAAGCAGCTGTACTAATAGAATCGAGTCCGCCGCTAAATATACAAACAGCCTTAGAAAAATTTTCTATGGAATTAGTAGACTCTGGTCTCAATTATGATATTAAGTCAGCTTATTCGTTATGTAAACTTGACGATGTGTTAGAATCATCATCATTTTTGAAATATCCAATTAATCCCCCTATCGCATATGAAACTGAAATCATGACTCGGGTCAAGAAAAGGATCTGTTCATAGTCATCAGTATAATTATAATATATCAAAATAGAGAACAATGTAGAAAGGACAAGTACACCTGTTATTATCTGTTCGATACTATAGATTTTGGAATATTTTCTTAAAAATATGAATGTAGAAATGTTACCAAAGGATAGACCAGTAAGTAACAAAAAAGGATAATACTTTTGGAAAAATAATATAAAAACAAAAGGCAGGGCCCATGTGAGTCCATTGATTATTTTTATGACAAATGGCCACGATATACTAGTTGAAACTCTATCTCGAAATACTACACGCATGGATATGAGAGGTTTGAGGAATATCAATAAGGAGATAGCAAAACAACTAGGCCAAATCAAATAGTAATAAAAATAATCAAGATTATAAACAAATACCAAATGTGACAAAATTGAGGAAAGCCCAAACCACACAGAAATAAAGAAAAACA
>QCWC01000321.1 GCA_013114705.1 Candidatus Nitrosocosmicus sp.
ATTTAAATTGAAAAAACATTCCAAGGGTAATGTGTGGAAGATATTAATTCCAAAGAAAATAGCCTACGGGGAAAACGCAGCAAAGGAATTTGATTACCCTGACAATGCATTGATTATAACGACTACTGAAAGCAAAATTTATGAAAAATGGACCGAGTATATGGGCATAAAAAATTATATAGTTTATGATAAAGTTACACCTGATCCAGCTATTGAAACTATTGAATCTATAAAGAATGAGTTTGAAGGAAAGAATATTTCTTGTTACATAGGATTGGGGGGAGGCAGCTCCATGGACGTCTGTAAATATCTAAGCAAGCTTACGGGTGTTCCAAAGATATTAATTCCCACTACATTTGGAACTGGGGCAGAGATGACTACATATGCAGTGATTAGTTTTGATCATAAGAAAAAACTTTTACAAGATGAAGCATTTTTGGCAGATGCCGCAATAGTAGATCCTTATTTCTTACCGGGAACGCCTTTCAATATTATGCGTAATTCTGCCTGTGATGCAGCTGCACAAGCATCAGAAGGTTATGATAGTAAGCTTGCAAATCCCTTAACCAAATTATTCTGCAAAGAAGCATTTGACATATTAGAAGACGCCATAATCAATGATAAACCAGAATTGCTACCATACGGCGCTATGCTATCGGGTATAGGGTTTGGAAATTCATCAACTACTCTGGGACATGCACTTTCATACGTATTTTCTAATGAAGGTGTTCCTCACGGATATTCGTTGTCCTCGTGCACGACTGTGGCCCATAAATTTAATAATTCTCAATATACCGACAGATTTAAGAAAATATGTCAAAAACTGAAATTTGAGCCTCTAAAACTCAAACTGCCGTTAGATGAAGCTGCCGATGTAATCATGCCTGATAGGGGACATCTTGACAATAATCCAAAAGAAGTATCAAAACAGGATATTATAAAATGCTTGGATGAGATTGTAAATAGCAATCCACTTGCATAATTAATTTTCATTTTTTTACTAGGAAAAACTATAAATTCATATTCTTTCCTAATCATGTTATCTTATGACTACCATTAACAAGAGTATGGATATTGCTGCACCATTGAGTGAGGTTTTTACTTATTTTGCAAGGCCAGAGCATATGGCAGATCAATTTCCAGAAAATATGGGTCTAAATGTAATTCCATTAGAAGTAAAAAACGGATTTGGAGTAGGTACGATCTTCAGAATAAGTGGAGATTTTGACGGTAAAAAACTAGAATGGGATTGTGAAACTATTGATTATATTCCACACAAGAAAATAGTAGCTAAAATGATTGAAGGACCTTTTAAACACTGGCAAATCACAGTCGATTTTGATGAATTGGAAGAAAAAAAGACAAGAACTACCCTTACTGTGGATTATGATATGCCAATGGGTCCATTAGGGGGCTTGATAGATAAAGTAAAACTAAAGAAAATAGCCGAAAGAGGGATGGAAAACGGTTTGTATCGTGTTAAAGCGTTATTGGAGGGAACCGGATCAATTCCAGTATATATTACACTAGAAGCTTATAGAAAGGTATTAAAAGAAAAAGAGAGTCGAAAGTGTTCAGTTTCTGAGGCTATTGTTGCGATTATAAATCAAAATCAGAAAGCAACTGCCACTGCTCCGGCATAAAAGCCCAATTTTTTCCACTTTAAAATTTTGATTATTCTGCTTAGTTTGATTTAAATAGTGTTTTAGTGATTTGATTTAATCGTAGGGTTCGTAGCTCAGCCAGGTAGAGCGTCTGGCTCTTAACCAGATCGAAAGAGGTTAAAATGTCGTGGGTCCGAATGCCACCGAACGCGCTTAGAAATACACACTAATATAGTTATTTTGGACTACAATAATTGTAAGTTGTGGTTAAACGAGGCAACCCCTTTTCAAAATTTTATATATGCATTAAAATCTAAGGATGTTAAAAGACAGTATCCTGCTATGCTTTTGCGGTTTTTAAATTTTACCAATGCATCAGGGGAAACTATTGAAGAAAAATGTATCTCATTATATGATTTTTGTCAAAAGATCGAAAATCGTAGAGCTTTAGAATCCGAGCTTATGCGTTATATACATTTTCAACAAGGTAGGGTCGATAACAAGGAAATTAGTCCGGGTACTTTAAGGAATTACATGAAGGCCATAAAACATTTCTTTACTATGAATGACATACTCGTTAATTGGGATAAGATCAAAAAAGGAATGCCTTCTGCTAATCAAACTTCTAATGATAGGATTCCAGAGATTGAAGAAATAAAATTACTTTTAAATTATACTGATATTCGAATTCGACCAATTATTCTTACTATGTTATCATCTGGAATACGCGTCGGTGCTTGGAACTGGCTAAGATGGAAAAACGTAATACCAATGGAAAAAGAAGGTTCGATAGTTGCAGCAAAACTGATAGTGTATTATCAGGAGCCTGAGCAATACAACACTTACATAACGCCTGAAGCGTACTTTTCTTTAAAGTCTTACATGAACTTTAGAGAATTACATGGGGAAAAGATAACTGGAGA
>QCWC01000322.1 GCA_013114705.1 Candidatus Nitrosocosmicus sp.
TAATAACAGTAAATGATGACCATAAAGAAATATTATCTGTAGAAAGCAGTCGATTTGAACGATACCTATCAAAGTTATATTATGATAACAACAAGAAAAATAATATCAATAAAGAATATCGTTCATACCAATACAGCAACGGAATTATTAACAAAGAAACAATAACTAATGTAATACGAAAACTACAGGCAGATGCAGAATTTGAAGGACAAACAATACCATTACATTTACGTGTTGCTTGGGGAAACAAGAAAGATGGCGACATTCATAATGATACCAAATATTACACTGAGGACAGAGATTCGATATACTATGATCTTACAGATGAAAAATGGCGCTGTGTTAAAATAACAAAAAACCAAAGATGGAAAATACTGGACAGTTTTTCTGAAGAGAGGAAAAATGACAACGTTCTTTTTACACGATACACTCAAACACCCCAGTCTGAACCAAAAAGAGATTATGACCATGACATCTTTGATAAATTTATACAAAAGGCAAATATTAAAAATAAAAACCACATAATACTGCTTAAGGTTGTCATCGTATCATTATTTGTACCAAAAATACCACATCCAATTCTATTGATACATGGCGACAAGGGTTCTGCAAAGTCCACATTACAAAAAAAGATAAAACTTCTTGTAGACCCAGGATTGCCAGAATTATTGTCAATAAATTTCAATAAAGAAGAATTTATCCAACAACTTGATCATAACTATCTTGCATTTTATGACAATGTAAGATTCGAACCAAAATGGCTCTCCGATGAGGCATGTAAAGCTGTTACAGAAATAGGATTTACAAGGCGTAAACTCTATACAAACAATGAGGACCAGATTTTCAAGTATATTCGATGTCTATCCTTTAGTGGTATAAACGTAATATTTACTGAACCCGATGCACTGGAACGAAGCATAATGATAGAACTAGAAGAGATAAAAGATGAATACAAGATTCCTGGAGATCAAATCTATGGTGATTTTATGTCACAAATTCCACATCTTTTAGGATATATCTTTGATACACTGTCAAAAGCAATGCATCTGAAAAATTCAATAAAATTGGAAAAGATTCCAAGGATGGCTGATTTTGCAGTATGGGGTGAAGCAATAGCCCAAATTATGGGCTATAAACCACTTGAATTTTTGGAGGCATATTATGAAAATCTGGGGGAACAAAATAAAGAGATAATCGAGTCTGATTCATTTGCAGAGTCACTAGCAAAAATGATAGATTATGAAACGACATGCTGGGCAGGTTCTCCAAAAATGTTAATTCAAAACATAAACGAATATTGTGAAGCAAATGTCATTGACATAAACAAATTTCCAAAACAACCAAACACACTTGTTAAAAAATTAAAAAAGATACGGTCCATTATCCGAAGTGGAATAGGACTTGAAATTATCATTGAACGGATAACATCAGGCAAAGGCAACAAAGGCAAATTTAACTCGACTTTGATAAAGATAAGAAAGATATCTCCAGAATCTCCAGAATCTCCAATCAATAGCAATAACGAGATATGGATAGACGAATATCTAACTGGAGATAGACAAAATGATTTCAATAATATCTCCAGTCAAACTGTCGTATCTCCAGTAACATTTGATGAGAGGTGTGACCACGGATCGGAAAAGGAAGGTAAAACTGGAGATTCTGGAGATTCTGGAGATATTTTAAGTAACTTCTTAGAAGAACCTGATTTGTATGACTTTAAGGGAATTGATGATAATCTGAAAAACAAAATCATAGACCATTTAAAAAAGAGAAAATACCTAAAATGTCATAATAAAAATTGTAACAAGGAATACCATTCTTTAGGAGAATATAACAGCCATTGTTTTAGCAAACATCCAAAACAACCTCTTTACCCATCATTGGAACTTATAAAACAAATATCACTAGAACAAAGAAATAATCCTTGGGAATGACAAGTCAATTTTTATTTTTTTACTATTTATGTAAACCGATAAGAAATAAAAAAATATCCCGTCTTAACAGAAAAAGATAAAGCTAAGACCATCATATATCTATATCATCATATTATGATAAATCAACACCAGCAGGATCGATACATAAATTCAAGATCTACACAATTTGATACCAGTGTCTTAGTACATGAAGAAAAAAATGATACTAAAAGTCTTAAACCAAGCTTCTTGACTGATACAGAAAAGGCAGTATTGGAAACAATACGGATGAGGCTATCTACAGTACACGCTCTGATATATCTGACAGACCATGGTTTTTCAATATCACGCGCCACATACTTTAGGATAAAAAGAAAACTAGAAGACACAAAATTGGAAAGGCTGCATCATATTGCAAAGATCGGATTTGTGGACCAGCATCTTGATACACTGGATAGGTTTGAATTCGTAGAAAAAAAGATGTGGGAGGACTATCACAAGGAACAAAGTCCATACAAGAGGGTTGAGATATTAACCCAGATTGTAAACCTGCAGCCATTTATATCCAAATATTACGAGTCCACTTTCTATGTTTTAAAAAAGTCAAAG
>QCWC01000039.1 GCA_013114705.1 Candidatus Nitrosocosmicus sp.
TTGGAAACACTTCTGGTTGATAAACCAAGAAAGTACAAATACAAAGCATGGTCAATATCTAACGAAGATGTTCTGTTTCTTTTGATGATCATAACTGAAATAGAGCATCTTCAAGCTATATCATTTTCTTAAGTTAACAGAGCCTATAAATCAAATTGTTGGTTTATATCATAATCCCCATTCTTTGAATAACTACTTTGATTTCCCAAGTTCCAATTCGACTCTAACTTCCTGCTGAAGAATATTTCCGAGTCTATTTTATCCTTTGTATCGGCTATAGGACCCAAATTCTTTGCAGGATTACTAAACCTCTAAAAAATACATTTCTAATATTTTCTGCTGCGATTCCATTTGTATGTGATGCAAAGGAACTATTGGAAATAGATGGTTTTTTCTCTTAATAGATGGTATTTATATGGTCTTGAACGAAATGTGAAAAGGTAATACTAAGAAGGGGATTTAACCATAGGTATATAATAAGAAAATAAAGATTGAAACAGGAATGAAATTTAACGCAATGTTCAAACAGCAATAACTATAGTTATCAGTATTTTAATTTTGAAAACTGATAAGATGAGGTATTGGTAGTTGGTTTTTCCAAATTATATTTTATTGTAACAACAGGACGGGCAAGTCAACATGACTAATTATCTTTCTCGTTTTACTAAACAATGAGTTTATCCAAGAATCCATATGAGATGATGATATGATAAGCAAATCATATTTTGATTCTTTTATTTCCTTCACAATTTCGTCGGGAACAAACCCCGGTCTTATTTTGTAAGATATTTTATTTCCAAAACCGGTGGTTTCGATTTCTTTAATCTTGTCTTCCATAGATTTGATAAAGCTTCCCTCTATCTTAATAGTGTAGGTACCATTTCTCACCTTTGATTCATTACTAGATGAAATCGATGAATTTACTTTAGACCCCATGTTGGTCCTTTTGTTCGATAAATTCATGGAAGAATTTTCCAAATTGTCCAAATTTCCAATAACCTGTAGAATGACAATTTCAGCTTTTGAAATATTAGATAAGTAGATAGAATAATCAACTGCTTTGTCTGAATCATGGGTACCATCATAAGTAACTAATATTTTATTAAAGGAAAGTTTGTTGGCTCCAATTACTGAATCAGAAGTGCTATTGATTGGTTTAATTTCATTTGGAGATTTATCAATATCTTTAGAAAATGCAGTATCTGATTTACTTGTAGGTATGATATCACTATTTGTAACCATAAATTTATTTGTCTAATATATTATTTATATACAGTAATTATCAGAAAGGCGCTGTTAACTTTCCTCAAATTAACATATAAGAGCATATCGCATAATAATTTGAGAGGATTGTATTTGCATATGTATATAACTATTTTATGAAATAATTATGAAGCAGATTCGGGCATATCATTTTGTAATGCAATAGACATATCTCTTGTTTCTTCATGAAAATATACAAAATTTTGCTATAAATGAACATGATCAGTTTTCTGTTCCTAGACTGAAGATAAATAAGCAGTCATATTGCGGAAGTTGATGGTAAATAAATTGAGTTACAAGCCTTAAACAACTTATTTCTTTGAACTTGTTTCTCTTAGAACGGTTCCATAATCTACATCGGTCCTTTTTCTCATATAGGGAATTAATTTATAATGGATTGAATAATACTTCTTTTCTTGTACAAGAATTTCTTTAACCAAAAGAGATATCATACCTCCAGTCATCTTTGACACAGGAATGTTCCTTTCTATTGAAACTTTGTCTCTCATCTTGTGATACTCTTTTGATGTAAAATAGTTCCTATTTAGTTCTAATATTAAGGGCCAAATAATATACTCCCATACTAATCTGCGATTCTCGGTGGAAGTTGCATATTTACCTTTATCATTTGAACCTCTCTTAATTCCAATAGTTTTTCTTTCGAGAGTCAACTTTTTTTTGGATCCTATTCAGCTAAGATATTGATCACTTTCGATAAACTTTAAGAGCAAAATTTGTCTTCATTTATTTACCCTATTTTAGCCAAAAGTCTTTGACATTTCGTCATGAACTGTTAGGTTTTCTTCATCTACTTTGATAGAATTGGTTGGACATACAGTAACACAGGCCATACACCAAATGCAATCACGTTCTCTTATCGGGTCTGGTTTATCGGTAAAATCCTTTCTTCCTTCTCTATTGCGATCTTCACCTATTCCTTCACTTGTAGCATTTGTCATTTCAATAGCGGGAAGATCTTGCTCTGATCTATACCATTGATATACTTGTACAGGACATGCTTCAATACATGCTCCATCTGCAATACACGAATCCCAGTCTACCGCTACGAATGTTCCATGGACTCCCAGACCTACGTATTCTTCATTTCTTTGTCTATAAGCATCTTGAACATCTGCATTTTCGGAGGATTCTGCGTCTTTTCTTCCCGGTCCCCAAACAAAATGAAATCTTCCATCTGCGTTTTTGTGTTTTCCAATAATTTGATGATTCTTTGGAAATTCAGGATCTATTGGCATATTGTGTTAGCCCAACCCGCCTATATAACAACTTGGAATTATTTGCAATCGTTAGTAATCAATAGATTAAATTTTAATTAATATCGTCGTAACACAATTAGAATGATGAAAGTGTTTTATCATCTATTCAAACATTAGAATATTAAGTTATAAACCATATTGATATTTTTTTGTTCCCTGTCAAAGAGTTTTGATAAGAAGTTGGAAATAACATCTACAAATTCTAAAGTAATCTTAGATTCAGTTGTTAAATACAGAAATAGTGGCATTAGAAATGTTACCAAGTATATCTATTACAATAGTTAAATAACTTGATTCTCATAATCATCTGTCTGATAACTCTATAAATTCTCGTTTGAAATTAATTTGGTATAATGGAAAGTATAATTTCTTTATATAAATAAGAAAAACATTTGTTTGTTTTTGTTGTTATTTGAGTTAAATGAAATTTGTCTGAAAATGGAGTCTATTTTCCTATAGTTTGAGCAATAATTGAGCATATCTAAATACGTTAATCCACATATCCCATGTCAAGGTTCCTGTATTTGTGTTTCTCTTACTAGGATGATAAGAACATATTAATTTTTTATCCTCCTTTATAGGATAGACTAAATTATGACCAAAGGATAATCCTTTCAAACCTGATATTTTACAGTAACCATCAAAAGCAATTTTTCCAAGTGTAATAATAACTTTAATACGATTTCCTAACAATTTTATTTCCGTTCTCAAATGTTGAGAGCAATTCATTATTTCTAGCGATGTAGGAATATTCTTTGGTGGCGCGCACTTAACTATGGCTGTAATATACGTGTTCCTTAATTCGTAGCCATCATTCTTTGAGATGCTGATTTGCTGATTTGCAAAACCTGTCTCATATAATGCTTTTGCTAACCAATCACCCGAGCTGTCTCCTGTGAATATTCTACCTGTTCTATTACCACCATGTGCTGCAGGTGCCAATCCAATAATTAAAAGGGCGGCATTGGGATCACCAAACCCTGGTAAAGGTTTTGCCCAATAATCCTCACCAATAAACCGCTTGACTTTTGTCCGACGTACATGCTCTATGTACTTGGTCAAACGAGGACATTGCTTACATTCAATTACTTTATCGACAAAATTGTCAAACAACTTTCATACAGCTCTTTCATCAAAGGTAATTTTGAAATGGTTTTACTGCTATTTATACTAGAGTAAACAGTGTCACCATTTTTAATTATGGATATGGATAGCGAAAGAAAAACAATTTTTCCAATACATGGACTAATTTCACCTAGATCTTCCTCTCAGTCTCACTTTTTCATTGAAGGCCCAATAAGCATGCATCCAGTCCAATTTTCGATTCAGGTTATCTTTATAATGATATTGTCCCAAGTCTGAGTTAAAGAATGTTTAATTAGTCATAGGAGAGAGAGAGAAATTAAACATGGATTGAATTATAAAGGTATATAACAATCAAAATATAAAACCAATTAAGAATTCTTGTAGTTTATACGAGCTAGACATTCCTCAAAAATAGGTAATCGAAAAATCATCTGATCGTAAAGTAGAGTTGTGTTTTTAGCATTATATGTTTCCTGTAAAGAATATAGTCGGATCAGAACATTTACTATAACTCAGATCCAAAGACCATTAATAAATCTACGAAATATATGGATAACAAATTATCAACTTGTGATAGCATTTTGATAAAAAAATTTATCTTTTGAATTTTTTGACAGAAAATGTAAAGAATAAAAAAATACAAGTTAACAAGCATAAATTCGAACTCAGCTTATATTTTATTGTAGTCCTAAATGCAACAATTAATGACTCGAGCAATATTTTATTTTTATCCATAGTACCTGACATGATAAGTCAATTTAATAGTATGCTACCTGCTTTCAGATCTTTACGAGTCAAAAAAATTTGTTAATCATATAACATCATCATGTACATGTGGGAATTACAACATAGTTAGACAACCATACCCTTGTTTAAAGTTGGTCACATCTGGGCAAAATATAGGCAGATAAGTTAAACATGGCAGTTGAATAATCAAGCAAGGTTTTGGACAGCAATTAATTTGTATTCATCAATAAAATTGCTTCTAAAAGCATTACCGATATTATTAATTGCGATTTATGTCAAGATGCTAACATTATTTGAGGCTCAAAAATATTTCTTATATATTGATTCTGTGGTTACAGAATATGGCTAAAGTAGAAATTAATTGTACCGAGAACGGACCAATTATCGTAATGGTAGACAATAAAACCTTCACAGTACTACGTAGATGCGGTAGTTCTAAGAATAAGCCATATTGTGATGGTATGCATGTAAAGATAGATTTTAAAGCGGAATCTAAAGAAATTCAGGTCGTATAAGTAATCAAAACCATTCAATAATGCCGGCAATGTTATTACCAGGAAAGTTATCTTTCTTACTACTCGGCTAATTTGAAACAAAACATTAACAAAATTAAATCAGGTTCTTTAAATTTATTTTCTTTTATTACTTGTTACGTCAAATAAAATACATTTGACTTGGAAAATTATTTTTGATAAATTCATTTCCGTGACGAATTAGAATAATCGCTTGGAAGAAGACTGAATTGTTTTTATGTGCATTAAGATCGAAATCAAAATGAAAGACTTTTTTATTACAAGATCTATTTCTCGATTAAGAACTATCCATATTATACCAATTAACTAACGATTTTGTTTATTTTAATTTATGAAAATATAAATACACCCATAGGCAATTTGCTTTAATATGATCCTAAAAGTTTTTGTGGAGGAATTTTATAATATTTCAGTTTGGAATTCAAATCTAGAAAAATACAGTGAACAGGTCATAATTTTTTCTTTTATTTAAAAACTGTTGATGTATCAGCATATTTATGAGCAATAACTTATCAGTAGCATAAATTTAATCTCATATTATGGAGTAACGATCTTTTCACCATTGTGATGAATTGTCTCAAGTTTATTATTATTCAAGACATACACTTTACATATATATCCATGTCATTAGAACCAATCGATATTAATAACAAGAATGACCGTATTTCTTTTATAATTTATGTTACTTTTACAAGATATCAAACATTAGCACCAAAAATCTATCTACTTTTTAATATTGTCAAGATATTCTTTCAGCGCAACTGCATTGTTGAATTTTTCATTTTTTGCCCCATATAACAAGATTACGGAGCCTTCTTCTGTCTTATTTAAAATGATATTTACGGATTCATTACATTTTTCAAGTTCTTTGAAATATCTCAATTTAAATTCATCCCATTTTTTTTCATCATGGTTAAACCATTTTCTTAACAAAGTACTTGGTGCTATATCTTTTATCCACAAATCAATATTTACTTCATTTTTGCTTAGACCACGGGGCCAGAGCCGGTCCACTAAAATCCGGAAAGCGCTGTTTTGATCCCCATCCTTTCTGTTAAGGTTATCATATATTCTTTCAATTTTTATCATTGATATTACAACGACTATGATACTATTCTGTCTATAAAGTATTAAAGAGATTTCAAATTCTAGATAAATAAAATCAAGTAAATTGTGCAAATGTAATTATTATCTCGATTGATTTTGTAAGAATAAAAGTTACAAATCAAAGATATCCATGAATAACAATTTCTGCATGGATATTTTAAATACCGTCACATTTTTTAATACTTTTGAAAAACATATGAATTAGAATCTCTTTGCGAATTAGTCATAAATTGTGATAATATATCTCAAATAATTGTAGAAAAATTGGAATCAAGAGCAATACAATAGTTATAGATATGGTACCAATGCTAAGAGTCTTTAGAATTATTTCATATAGAGATGTTTTGTTATTTATATTGTTGGCTCTCTTGTCCTCCTTATACAGTCTCGAAACTCTGATTTCCAAATAGCTTAACAATAACGGTATTAATGAAATTGATATCGACTTAAGAGTCATTGAATCTGTTTGGATTACAAATCCAGCCAGAAATGGTAACATACCCCACGAAATCGCAAACCAAAAGTTGTTGTGAAATCTCCCACCAAACAACTCAAAATTATATGCAAATAGAAAAAAACCCTCTGCAATTCCTAACAGTATTAAAAGTGGTGCGTGTACCAATGCATAGTAAACTCCTAGAACATAAGAAACCACCAAACAGATTATTATAATTATCCAAGACTGTTTTTTGTCAAGAAAGTCGCCCCACGGTTTGATTTTCTTTGATCCAATGTTATCAGCTATATGGGCAGCAATTCCCAATGATAGAAAGTAAATCAATACAATTACACCTAGCCTTTTGTAATCGTAATCATTTACGATTATGTTTCCCCATATTACGAAAGATATACACATTCCTGTATAAGGCAGGAACAACATACCGCAAAATAGCCTAAACTTTCGTGGACCAAACTTTGGAACAAACCATTCGTTTAATCTATTATCTTTATACACTTTTTATCAGTTTTAAATCAATAGAGAGGCATGAAACATAGGATAATTTTTAGTAAACTGAGATAATCCTTTGGATAAAAGAATTGAAGATAATTTCTCTTCCCCACTGTTCTAATAATTAGTATTCCAAATTCATGATGATTATACCATGGGCGCTGTTATATTTATTTGTAAAAAGAATTGCTAAACCACAAGCGCGAAAAATCTTCGTATACATCTTTTTGAGGGATTGGAAAATCACTTGCTATAACAGTAGTAATTAGCTCTTTATTACCCATTAGCAG
Organism: Candidatus Nitrosocosmicus sp.; assembly: GCA_013114705.1. GTDB lineage: Archaea > Thermoproteota > Nitrososphaeria > Nitrososphaerales > Nitrososphaeraceae > Nitrosocosmicus. The sequence continues at coordinate 7,253 of QCWC01000039.1, forward strand.
CTTAAATATGTCATGCTCAGTAACAATACCTACCAGCATATTTCCTTCCAAAATAATTACTCGCCTTATCTTTCGCTCATACATCAATTTCATTGCATCTAAAACGGATGCATTTTTTGAGAGTGTAATTAAGGGATTACTCATCAGTTTTCTGGCAGGAACTTCCAAGTCTGATAACGAAAATGCGCTTACTATTCTAACGATATCTCTCTCAGTAATAATACCTATAGGGTTCTTGCTTTCGTTGTTATCGATAACGACTACAGAACCTATATTATTATCAATCATAACCTTAGAGGCATCAAAAATATTTTGTTCTTGATCGATTACTTTGACATTTTCGTTAACGATCTCTGAAATACCAATCGATTCTAAACCCATCATTTATCTACTAGGTTCTTTTATATTAAACTATAATATCGTGTCAGTAACCCGTAAATTCTTCTATCTTGATTTTCTCACTTGAAATTCCCAATTCTTCTTGTAATAATACTCGCATGGCCTTTAACATGCCCGGTGGTCCACAAATGTAGAAAATAGATTTGTTTAATAAGTCAGTGTCAAGATATTTTAAAATCATCGCTTTATTTATTCTTCCATATTCTCCTTTCCAGTTATTACTGACATTTGATTGATTCCCATCATCTTTACCTTTACTAATAGTATAGATGATCTTTAAATTCTTGTTTAATTTTGTCCATTCATCAAACTCGCTTTTAAAAAGAATACTGCTGGAATCCCGGTTTGAATCAAACATTACTATTTTTAAAGGAATCTGTTTATCTGTAGCATATTTTATCATACTTCTAAATGGAGTAACACCTATTCCACCCGAAAGAAACACCACAGGCTTTGAATAATCATCTTCTAACACAAACCGACCTTCAGGACCTCTAACCTTGACTTTGGCACCTTCCTCTAAGGTAGAAAGCCTCTTTTTGTATGGAGAAGCTCTTATTTGGGTAGTAAACATTATAAAATCCTCAGTTGGGGAAGATGAAATGGTAAAGTGCCTAATCGGACCCTTGGGATCATTATTGACACCACCGATATCAAAAAATGCGAATTGGCCTGCAGTATATTCTAACAAAGGTGGTGTTAGCGCGTCTCCTCCTAATTGACTATTCTCTTTACTAAATTTAAATGACATTACATTAGTGCCCTCAACCCTAATTACTTTTAACAATCTGAGCTCAAATTGAACTGAGGATCTACTTTTATCTGGTTTTTTGATTAGAACGTTATTGCCATCTATTTTTACCTCATATACAGGCTCTGGTTCACTCGCCGGAGGATTTGTTACCTTTCCTGTCCTTAAATCAAATTTAGCACCATGCCACGGACATTGAACTTCATATCCCTCTAGGGTGCCGTCTGCCAGCGGGCCTCCTTCATGAGTACAGATACTACCTATTGCATAGTATTTTCCATCGATATTGGCAATGCAAACACTTTCGCCGTCGACCTGAACCTCTTTTAACTGTGATAGAGGTATATCTTTAGTGTCAGCAACTATAATGAAATCTTCGCCCATTTTCGATAATTTTGATATGCATTACATTTAGTATATGGGTTACTCTTTCAAAAGTTGAGTTTGAATTCCAAATATTTTACCTACTAACATTGTTCTTATTTGATTTAATGTACTCCAGACACGGATTGCTAAAATATTATAATGGAACAATGAAAGAAACTAGCTGTCGTGATATTATACTTTAAATAGAGTGGTTTTTAGATATGAGTCCTACAAACGCTCTATTTACATCGTGTAACTCTGTGTTTTGGAAGTGAATAATTAGCCACATGAAGTTTTTAGAATGAGAACGATTTTACAATGAAGTTAATCGCCAAGTTCGAAAGACATTATCGTCGTTAGCAAAGTACTGAATCATACCAAAGGTCTTTTAATTTGAAGGAGCTTAAAATTCGGTAAAGCGAATCCAAATTATAATCAATTACCAACATCAAATGCTAATTATTTATACATTGTTGACAACTAATTAGTACCCAAGAAATTATCAACCACCAAATCTAGGAGCGACGTGACTCTGGGCTCTGGCTCAGGTACTGCGCTTATCTAGATAGTTAGTTATCCCCACACAACTATATTTTTAGTAATAGTTAATTCACTGTATATAAAAAGGAATCTTTGATATCCAGATTCACAAAGTGTTTAAAACTAACAAAATACATTTAGATCGAATTATAATATCGGTAAGTTACCAAGTCTTAATAAAGTACTATATTTAGTAGTTTCAAGTCAGTGTAAGTTATATGATGGTCAAACAAGAGAGATAGAGTGAGATTAAACAGATACAATTAGAATATTCTAGTTTGTATGACAGTGACGGATCTTGAGTTGTGTAATTAATAAAATATGAAGTTGGAAAGGAATCGCAATTAACGAGACATCTTTTTTTCTTACCACAATTTTCAAAGTCAATCAAAGTAGCTAGAGAAAAGAATTTCGTATAAGGTACGGTTAAAAATACCTTGTATTATTAACCATTACCTTGGAATGGGACAGCTTTTTATACCATGTGATTTATGTTTTGAAATTTGAGCTTTTTTACTTCGGTTGTCAACAGCTTAAGGAAATCAAATATAGTTGATGTATAGTATTGTCTTTTAGTGACAAATAAAATAGATCCGAAAGAATTGCATAGAAAAAGAGGCGAGCAGGGAAAATATATCATAATAGATGTAAGAGATGGTAAGGAATTAGAAGGCCAAGAATCCGATGGCGGAGACAGCAAGATATTTGGAGCCGTCAATATACCACTTACACGGTTATTAAGTGACTTAAGAAATGGGGATTTAGATAGACTTAGACAAGTTACAATATATCTATACTCTACAGTGGGTAATAGAGCAGACATTGCAGCAGATGAGCTTAATAAACAAGGATTCAACGCCTTTAGTATTAGAGGTGGGTATATTGCATGGAAGCAGGAGGTAGAAGGAAGACAAAACGTTGTTAAACTTGGAAAATTTAAAGAGGTCTATGAAAAGATAGCAAAAAAATTAAGATCATCGAAAGAAAAGCCTTACACCTAGATTGATCACATAGAGGTCATAAAATAAATATTAAATATGGCATAAATTAAATGACTTAAATAAAAAGAGATAAAAAATAGATTAGTAAAACATAAATTATGACAAACCCGTAATTCACCAAAGAAATCAATTAACTTAGGATGTTTTAAATTCTGTATACAAAATCATCGTCAAAAGATTATTTGGAAATTCAATGCCGTTTACTGGATGGAAACTATTAGCGTATCTTTTTTAGCGACAAAATAAACTAATTTTGGAAGTGAATTGAACTTCAACCTCAAAGTTGTGTTTCTCATTATTGCATTATAGAACGTATTAACGTCTTTCATTTACTTGGTTCCTCTTTTCTACCAATTACGCCAAAAAGCCAAAGGAACAAGGATACTGGTTGGTATATATACCAAACCAATTGAGAGATCCAATTGAATCCTAGCACTTGCCATCTTTCTCATCGTGATAAAATAGATTAATAATATATTGATATTATTTACCAGAATTTTTTTAGAAATTTTAATGATACCGATTCGTGTAGCACCTCGTAAGTAAATGGAATAGCAGAATTAGTGAAAAATAAAATGCGTACAAGATTATCAACCAACTCGAAATACCGTATAGGATAATAGCAACTACACGAAAACATAAGTAAGTAGATTATAACATATGACCAAGAATCTTGAAAACGTATTATTGCTCCAAGGAGGGGGGTCTCTGGGCGCCTTTGGGTGTGGAGTCTATAAAGCCCTGGTAAAAAATAATATCAATATCGACATAATTGCAGGGACCTCTATCGGCGGTATTAATGCGGCAATAATAGCTGGAACTAAAAACAAAGAACGTGCAGAAGAACTATTGGAAAATTTTTGGATGGAATTATCTGATAGCTTTGTAGATTTAGATAAACGCGGATTTTTTAGTTATTGGCCCAGATTAATGGCACAAAATTTTTTTCCCGATTATGATTTTATAAAATCGATACCAACAAACCTAACGAAAGGATCGGATATTAAATACAATGTCAGTACCAAGGTAAATGAACAGAAAATTAAAATAGACCAACTCAAATCTTTTTACAGTTCAGCCATTTTTGGAAATGATAAAATGTTTATCCCCAGATGGTCTTCGGATTATATCTTGACAGATCAGGAGTATTTCAAGCCACAAAAATGGACATATATGTATGATCACTTGTCATTGATAAAAACCCTGGAAAAGTATGTTGATTATGACAAATTAAAACCTGGTGGAAATCCTAAAATGCGTTTAATTTTAACTGCTGTAAATGTTTTGACTGCAGAACCATTAACATTTGATAGTTATAAAGAACAAATAACCCCAAAACATATCCTCGCTACATCTGCATATCCACTATACAATTTTCGTTGGGTAGAAGTCAAAGATGGAATATATGCATGGGATGGTAGCCTACTTAGTAACACTCCATTAAGGGAGGTTATAGCAGCTTCGCCAGTAAAAGATAAAATGATATGTTTGGTAGAAAATTATCCTCCACGAATAGATAAACTTCCAGAAAATTTGCCGGATGTCTATCACAGGACCCGCGATATCATGTTTTCTGATAAATCCAAGCACAATGTAAGAATGTCAAAAGTAATATCCATGTACCTAAATTACATGGAGGAGCTCTATCAGATAGTAGAAAATAATATTGATAAAATACATGTAGACGAAAAACAGCTCAAACGAATACGTCGCAAGTATAGAAAATATAAACAGGAACATGGTGCCGAAATAAAAGAAATTTATTATATAACTAGAGATGAACACCATCCTCACCTTTATGAGAATGCAGACTTTAGACCTGAAACAATCAAAAATGCTATAAGGGAAGGAGAAGAGAAGGCAAATAAAGCTATCAAGAGTAACAAAATTACACAATAAGAGATCCAAAGTGTGGATATCCGTAATCAATGATCTTGATGGCATTAAGCACCTATTGATATTAATTTCTAGATTTCATATACAAAAAAAATCCGATGGACAACAAAAATAATATTGAATAAAAGAATTTAATTCAAAAGGCATTTTGTGAATTATACAAGATATAATAGGTTTACTTATTAGCGCGACCTTACAATCATCTCTTTCTTTAACCAAAAGAGATATCATACCTCCACTCGTCTCTGACACAGGAATGTTTCTCTCTATTGAAACTTTATCTCTCATCTCGTGATACTCTTTTGACGTGAAATAGTTCCTATTTAGTTGATTAGGGTATTCGTGTTGAACCTAGTGATACTACATGATTTGATCGTAGTTTACTTGCATCTTATTATTTCAAATGGAAATGACGAGAAAAAATATTAGTCTTAACTAAACCTTCTTTGTGTATCCAATAGTAAGAAACCTTGTCGACATCTATCCAATAGTCTCTGTCCCTGCATCAATGATAATTTTTTTGAATTATCATCGAATGTCATATTATGTTTATGCAGTTAAATACTTTCATTATCGTCTAGCCTATGCATTACTTCTCCATTTTGATCCAAACAATTTTTTATATTTTCATAATTTGCCTTAGTTATTGGCGATTAGCATATCTTTCTAAGGTTAAAACGATAATTTTACTTTTGAAGAGATTTTTGTATAATAGACAAAATTACTATTAGTTCTTAGTTGATACAAATAAAATCAATATTGAAATTACCTGTTAATTAGATATCTAAACTAAATGATCAATAAGATAGAAAACCTGTCTCCAGTTAAATATAGGATAGGAGAGAAAGAGAGGAGGTTGTTTTGCTGTTTGATGTCAGAAAATTGATATTTACAGGGAATTCATGAAATTTCTAAATTCGACAGAGTGAACATCGTTTGTCTTATCCCACACTTTCTTAAATTTTGGTATAGTCATTATTGTTTTCGCAAGACCTCTCCAGCGAAACCATACATCGGAATCAATCATATCTCTTTTATTAAGTGAAAATAAGAATTCAAACAAGTCTAAGAATGCCACTATTATATAATATTCGTCTGGACTATCGACTAAAGAAAATCGATCTGCAAAAATGGGACTTTCCTTTGCCATCTTGGTAAATGATTCGGTGTTTTCAAGTTTGAGCCTCGCATCCATTATTCTAGAATAAATCTGCTGTTCACTTTGTATTTTCGAGTTTTTCATCCATTGTTCACTTTGTTTATGCATATTTTTTCTTACAAGTGAAAAATTTACTATCGCTACAACAAATAGCCCAGCAACTACTATAAGAGAGATTAATGGCACATAAGCCAAAAATGAATCCATTTATGGAATAATAATAAGCCAAGTATATTATTTTTAACATATACTGGACGAATAAAACAATTGAGTAACTATTACCAAAAGTATCTATTATTAAAAAAATAATCTCAATATATCTTTTAATTTCGCCATTTATATTGATCATTCT
>QCWC01000040.1 GCA_013114705.1 Candidatus Nitrosocosmicus sp.
TTCCAATTTAACTAGTAAAACTATTGGTTCAAAACGTACCATTAGGTACACTCAAAGTATTTGCCCAGATTGCAATATGATTCTTGATGCCGAGGTATTTGAAAGAGAAGGAAAAGTTTTCATGACAAAAACTTGTCCAAGCCACGGGGAATGTGAGGAATTATACTTTGGCTCCTATGACATGTACAAAAAATTCAGTACCTATTGGATGGATGGGAAGGGCGCAAAAGCACCAAATGTAATGGTAGATAAATGTGCTTGCCCCACAAATTGCGGTTTGTGTACAAACCATCTTTCTCACTCTGGATTGGCAAATATGATAGTAACAAATAGATGTGATCTTACCTGTTGGTATTGTTTCTTTTATGTTAAAAAGGGATTGGAAGGTGCTTATTTGTATGAACCGTCTCATGAGCAAGTTCGTGCAATGATGAAGACTTTAAAAGCAGAAAGACCTATTGCAGGAAATTCAATCCAAATCACAGGTGGCGAGCCTATGCTAAGAGATGATATCACTGAATTGATTAAGATTATGAAGGAAGAGGGAGTGGATCATGTTCAGCTAAATACTAATGGCATAAAACTGGCCTTATCACCAGAAACGATGAGGCAAGTAAGAATGTCGGGGGTCAGTCACCTATATGTATCATTTGATGGAGTAACGCCGAGAACAAATCCAAAAAATCACTGGGAAGTACCATATACACTGGAATCTGCTAGAAAATGCGGCATGACGGTTGTTTTCGTTCCTACGGTAATAAAATCGATAAACGATCATGAATTGGGTGGTATTATCAGATTCGCTCAAAATAACATGGATGTAGTGCACGCTGTAAATTTCCAACCTGTGTCTCTGACCGGTAGAATGAGTAAAAAAGAACGAGAAAAATATAGAATTACTATCCCAGACTGTATCGAAAGAATCGAAGAACAAACAAATGGTGAAATATCAAAGGATGGTTGGTTTCCAGTTCCCTCATGTATGCCATTGACAAATGTGATTGAGGCATTCAGCAAAAAACCAAAATATGAATTATCAATCCATTTTGCTTGTGGTGCGGGAACATATGTTTTTGAGGATGTTCAAACCAAAAAGTTAATCCCGCTAACATCTTTTGTAGATATAAAAGGCCTACTCGAATACTTTGAAGAGAAAACCGAAGAGATTAAATCAGGATCAAATAGATATTGGACGATGTTAGAAGTAATACGAAAACTCAACCAATTTGTTGATCGTAATAAACAACCATATGGACTTGATTTAGGCCGGATGTTTTCAAGTATTCTTCTCAAACAGAATTTTGACTCTGTGGGATCATGGCATGTCAGATCTCTTTTCTTGGGAATGATGCATTTTCAAGATAAGTATAATGAAGATCTAGAAAGATTACAAAGGTGTGATATTCATTACTTGACACCAGATCTACGTATAGTACCCTTCTGTGCATTTAATGTGATCCCTGAATGGTATCGTGATAGAATCCAAAAGAAATACAGTATACCGGTCGAAGATTGGGAAAAGCAGCATGGTCAAACATTGGAAGCCGGATTATATCGTGGTATTATGCGAAAAGGCAAATCAGAAGCGCAAATGGGATGTGCGATGTCCGAGATGCATAAAGCAGCAGCAGAAGCTGATGAAAATCACAAGGGAATTGAACTACGAAATGGAATGGCCGGTGCATAAATTTTCCTTTTTCCTATTTAGTTTTTAAAATATATTTTAACAAAATTTTATGTCATTTCCCCCAAAACCTTTCAAACTGATTTTTCCATATGTTTTTGTAGAAAATTTTAAATAGCTTGAAACTGTATATTATTATATAAAATGCCGTCATCATCAATAAATGCCATCACCCGTATGAGTGCAACACTAAAGGATCTTTTTATTTACATCTATGATTTATCACCTTTGGATATGGATCTTTTATTAACATTAATCGCACATAATAATAAGCAAATGACTTTAGAGGATTTATCTAAAGCAGTGAATCGTGACAAGAGTACTGTTTTTCGTTCATTACAAAAATTAACAGGATTGGGAATATGTGTAAAAGAAAGTCGAACTTTGAAAGAGGGAGGACATTTCCATGTGTATTCTGCTATATCGAGGGAAATCTTTAAACTTGAAACTGAAAAACGTGTTAAAGAATTAGAACAAAGCTTGAGAAGAATATTGAAGAAATTTGAAGATGATCTCGAAATAATGCTGGATGATGTTTTTGATACTAAGAAAAAAATAGTAAAATAAGAAAACCAGCTAAAAATACATGGATTTCAATTTAGCTAAGGTATTCGAAAAGCTAGATAGTGAAAGAATTGATATAGTCTTAAATTCCTATTATTCTTTTATTTTTCTCAAGAAAAATTCTTTTGAAGATGTCCTGAAATCTTTAGATTCTTCGTCTATACGGATACTAATTTCATGTAGGAGCGGTGATCAGTATGAATCAATATCTGATTTTCTTAAACCCTTTAAGAATATATCAGTAAAGAATACTCTATCTACTGTCGAAATTAGTGAACATATGATTACAATAATCATTGACCAGGTTCGTGTGTATTTTTTTAATATAACTTATGACCATAATGAACGAATTTTTAGTTGCAACTTATCAGAATCACTTAAAGGAGATATAGTTAATTTTTTTAATACCCTTTTTAATAATACTTGGACGGCACTAGAAATGAATACTGTTCTTGAAAAACGGAATATATTTCAACAAGATTTTGTAGATATAGCCTCACATCAACTTAGAAATCCCATCTTGCCGATAATAGGTTTTTCAAAGACTCTGAAAGCAAAAATTAAAGATCCTGATATGTTAGATTATCTTAATATCATAATTAAGAATGCTGAAAAATTAAAGAATATTGCAAATGATATTTTAGACATTTCTAAAATAGAAGCAAATCCAATGAAGCTGGATTTTGAAATTTTTGACCTTTGTGAACTTTTGGAAAATATAATAGGGGATTATAATCAATTTTCTAGTAAGGATTCATCAGGAATAAATTTTATTTTCCATTGTACTTCTGGTATGCTAATAGAAGCGGATAGAGAATATGTAAAGCAAGCCTTTGAAAATATACTTAACAATTCATATTTTTTTACCAAAAAAAATGAGGGAAATCGAATACTGATTAGTGTCTATGATCGTGATGAAAATAATCATGCTTCCGTATTGATAGAAGATGAGGGACCGGGGATAACAGATGATGACCCCGAGAGAGTTTTTACAAAATTTTACCCCAATTCTGGCGGAGCAGGACTTGGTTTATTCATTTCAAAGAAAATAATAGAGATACATGGCGGTACTGTTACAGTAGAAAATCGAATAGACGATATTGGTGCTAAATTTCTGATTAGAATTCCTATAAAAAGAGTTGATATGCCATTTCAATCTGTTACCAATAAATCCGATTATGAAAATTTAAGCCTCCTAATTATAGATGAATTCTCGGATAACCTGGCGTTAATAAAAGAATCAATTACTAACTTAGGATACGAGGTCGATTATTTTGAAGATCCTTACAACGCGATTGAGAATTTTATTCCTGGAAAATACTCTCTAGTTTTTTTGGGGATCAATATCAAAGGGTTAGACGGATTTGATCTTTATGATGATTTAAAGAAACGGGATAAGAACATAAAAGGCTATTTCATGTCCTCTAGCAAAATAAATAAGGACGCGATGGAATTACTAAATAAAAACTTAATGTATGACCATTTCATCTTCAAACCTCTTTCTCTTGATTCATTTGTAAAGATTCTTGAGAGTGAACAATTGAACTAGAATTTATCTCAATCTACGATAGTAAAATTTTATTATTTGCTTGGCCTAACTGGATCAATATGAATATTCTAATCATAGAAGATGATGACGATATCTGTCAATTATATTCTATATGGTTAGAAGAAAATAGACACGACTATATTATTGCTAAAAATTATGAAGATGGGATATCTGAATATGAAAAATCCATTCATAATACCGACGAAAATCCTAAATCACATAATAACTCTTTTGATTTGGTAGTCCTGGATTATGATCTCCCATCAAGGAATATTTCTATAAATCAAAATGGTTTGCATATTGCTAAGAAGATTTTAGAAATGAAAAATGATCAAAGGATAATGTTTGCATCAGCATGGCCTAAAAAAGCATTTGTTGAATATGTTTCCACTCTAAAAAGTGTACCAGAGGTTCTTCCCAAACCATTCGAAAAAGAGGAATTCATAAATCTAGCAGAAAAAATTAAATTATATGATATTGCAAAAAAATTTACTAAACAACTTCGCGATATGAAAAATCCTAATAACCCAAATGTAGATATTAAATCCTTAGAATCATTATTTAAACTTATGAATAATGCAAGAAGAGAATTTTTGCAAAAGGACAATTATAAAAATGATGAAACCGATCTTATTGAATAAGATTTAATAAAGTTTAATTTGAAGAACTATAAAACACCTTTTGTGTCTTCCATGAAATATGTTCAGATAGATTTATCCAATGATACAGCTATTCTAAGAATAAATCGACCCGAAGCTTTGAATGCAATGAATTTAGATGTGATCGCCGAGTTGACTAGAGCAATTGACATAATTTCTGCAGATGATGGGATTAAGGTACTTATTATCACAGGAGCAGGTGAACGTTCGTTCTGTGCAGGTGCTGATATTTCTTACATGGTAAACATTGATGCTGTAACGGCAGAAAAATATGCTTCGTCTGCACAATCTATGCTAAATAAACTTGAGAAGATGGAGAAACCAGTAATTGCAGCCATTAATGGTTTTGCATTGGGAGGAGGATGTGAACTATCTCTTGTTTGTGATATTAGATTTGCCTCTGAAAACGCAAAAATTGGTCAGCCAGAGGTAACCATTGGTATCCCTCCAGGATGGGGCGGAACTCAACGTCTTTTAAGAATAGTTGGACCTGCAAAAGCCAAGGAAATGATTTTTACTGGAAAAATGATATCTTCTAAAGAGGCTGCAGATATTGGATTAGTAAATCAAGTAATTTCTCTCTCTGATTCTGAAAAATCCGATTTAGATCCATCTGTCGATCAAAGTAACGAAAAGGAGAAGAATATTGCTCTTTCAAAAATGCTTAATAAGAAACTTATAGATTACTCTATATCATTTGCTAAAGAGATTACTAAAAATAGCTTTAATGCTGTTAGAACAAGTAAAATGTTGATTAATAAAGGGATGGATGCCGATATTGACACAGGATTGCGGTTAGAAATTTATGGTTGGGCACTATGTTTTGCTCATGAAGATAGACAAAAAATGATGTCATCATTTCTTAATAAGAGTAATAAAAAGTAACCCTAATTTTTTTCTGGATTTTTTCTATTTTTTTGAAACTATTTTTGAACCATTACTCGGTCTGTTTAAAAATGTTTCGCATTTAATGTCGAGTTTTTTATATTCTTCCCTCATGACCTCTGCCAAATGTAAACTCTTTTTCCTTGAATTCGAAAAGGCAATACTCGAAGGTCCGGCTCCGCTAATTGTGAATGCCATTGCTCCCTCTTCCATGGATCTTTTTTTTAGTTCATCGTAGCCCGGAATCATTTTTTTTCTAACAGGTTCTACTATGCAATCATTGATCCCATTGCATATCATATTTATATCTTGATTGCAAAATCCTGCAACAATTGAGCAAGCATTTGCAATATTGTGAACAGTTTTTTCTAAATTTACTTTCCTAGGAATTATTTTCCTGGAAACTTCAGTCTTCATGTTTGGAACTTTAATTTGAGGAACACAAATTACTACTATCAAGTCCTTAGGTGCTTTGATTTTGATAAATTCTAATCTTGGATATGTTTTAACTACTACAAAATTTCCAAATAGAGATGCAGCTATGTTATCATAATGCTTTACCCCGGCACTAGCCAATTCGCCTTCAGCAGAATAATCTAATAATTTGTTTTCATCCATCTCTAGTCCAAACAAAGAATTAAAGGAAATTGCGGTTGCCACTGCCGATGCAGCACTACTGCCCATTCCATATCCTACGGGTATATTTTTTTCAATTTCTATCAAACACCTATAATTGTGTAAATTATAATCAGATATGATTTTTCTTGCAACTATACCTGATGTATTGTAATCAGGATCATTTGGAATATTCTTTTTCCCATGGCCCTTCGTAATTATTTTTAAATTATTCTTGATAGTTTTTGGGCTCTTATTGATCTTTACGGTAACAATATCCTCCAACGCATCCAAGCCCAATCCAAATACATCATATCCTGGGCCTAAATTGGCCGTAGAAGCTGGTGCATGGGCCGTACATTCAGTAAATTTCGTCTCTATATTAACTTTCATCGTTGTGTCCCTCCTCTCCATGCGTTAATATTCTTGATAATGCTGCCGATAAGTTTACCATTCCATTCATAGTAATATTTGACATTGCAATAGGACTCAGCATATTTCCACTCTTATAAAGTGTTTTTATGATATCTTTACTTAGTAAAGATTGCTCTGTATCTTTTTCAAGATTTAATGAATTTTGAAGTGAAGTAATTGAATTCGACCAATTCACAATTTCTGGCAATTTCTCAATTATCTTGTCTCTTTTTGTAAGAACATTAATTTGAGGAATGCCTAAACGTAACTTAATTGATTGTGCTAGAAATATTAGTGAAACGTAACTAATAGGAGACGTTGCTAACGTGCCGTCCATGGTAAATAGCGTTACCTTGCTATCCGAATAAAAATTTGAAACAAAATAAGGACCACTAGACCTAAATACAAATAGTTCGATTTGTCCAGGTGTATCTACTATTACGTAGTCAGGATTAAGTTCTTGAACTTGATTTTGAATTTCATCTATTTTTGTAGATATTAAATCGTTAGCCAATATCAGCGAACCATTTGGTCCCAAATTGTAATCTTCCATTATTGAATAAAAATCAACCAATTCTCTAACATCTATATCTGGATCATACTGTAATTTGGATACTCCAGGATCCAAGTTAATCGAAATTGGAGATACTTCATGACTGTGATACCACTCCAATAATCTTGCTGTTAGTAATGATTTTCCTGATCCGGCTGTCCCAGTAACGAAAATAGTATGCATTTAAATAATTTTTAGATGTTATTGTAATTTTATTGTTATATTTGTATGATTATTATATTCCTTCTCTTAATCTAGTTGATATACATTGAATTGGCGGGTAATTTTCATAGTGGTAAGCATTATACCCATGATGCTTATTTTTTTATTTACACCAGTTTCGCTGAATGATGTATTATCAGTGGGTGTGATCCCATTTATACTATCCTTTGTAGCAACTATGGCCAGAATTTTTCTTCAAGCAATTAGGTTCTACTATTTCGTCAGAAAATTTATTGGGAAAAACGTCAGTTCATTTTGGAAGATTATTTATGCCCGATTAGCAGGAGAATTTGTAACACAAACTACTCCTTCTTATATTGGAGGGGAACTTGTAAGGATTGCTTTCTTAACCAAAAGTGGAGTTCCAGCTGGACGAGCGGCATGGGTAACCACAATGGAAATCATTGCAGATGTATTTGTGGGAACGATTTTGGCTTTCATAGCTGGATTTATTGCCATAGCAAATGGATCACTTTTGATCGGGTTAATTGTTATATCAATAGCTACTCCTACATTTGGATTTTGGTTTTTTATATTGATTTATTCAGCAAAAAAAAATATTCAATTGCCAGCCTTCTCTTTAAGATTAGCAAGAAAATTTGTATCTGATCAAAAAGCTCAAAGGGGTATTAATTCTGTTAATAAGGCCTTGGATGACTTGTGTGTTATGAGCAGAGAAAATTTTGGCTCCTTCACATCTGTAAAAATATTTTCAGTAGGAATTGCAATTACTTTAATAGCCTTTGTTTTTCATGGGCTTTCATTTTTAGTGTTGACGCATTCGGTTGACTCATACATAGGTTTATTTCTATCGTTTATGGCTACTTCATCTTCTACCATTTTGGGTACACTGCCTATTACAATAGGTGGTTCTGGATTAGCAGAATGGGGTTTATGGGGGTATATAAATCACCTAAATGATTTCTCTCAAATTGGGAATATACTACATGACAATGATCAATTAAACGTTATAATTGCTTGGAGAATTGCTTCTTATTATATTCCTCTTGTAATAATGTGGGTTGCACTAATGAGATTGACATTGCGGACAAATTATTCATCCTCCAGTCCATCTCAATCATGATATTAATTTAAATCACAAAAATCATACAATATCACATTTTAAATAATTTAACTTCCTCTTCATAACATGGGAATATTGCATGATCTACTGAAAAATAAGATTATTTTAATTACGGGGGCATCAAGTGGAATAGGTAGATGTATAGCACACGATTTTTCGAAATTTCAATTAAGGACGTTAATTTTGGTTGCAAGAAATCAATCTAGATTGGATGAAACTGCTTCCACTATCAAACAGAACTTTGAGATACTTCCAATCTCTTGTGACGTATCAAGAAAAGAAGAAGTTAAACATCTAGGGGAGGTTATTCATGATCGATATGGGTATATTGATATACTAGTAAATAACGCAGGCGTTGGTCTATTTGGACCTGTAGAAAAGATGTCTATCGAAGAAATAGAACGGGTGAGTTTCACTAATTATTTTGGTATGATTTATTTTACAAAAATCTTTCTAGATTCTATGATAAAAAGAAATTCAGGCCACATTATCAATATTGCATCTCTAGCAGCGAGTTTTGGTATACCTGGAATGGCAGCTTATTGTGGTTCAAAATTTGCCATGTTAGGCTTTTCAGAATCCTTAAACCGTGAGTTGAAAGAAACCGGGATAAAGGTTTCTGTAATCAGTCCAATAGGTGTAAAAACCAATTTTTTTAATAACGAATATTTTGATCATAAATATCCAATGAAATACATGCTAAATCCTGAAAAGGTTTCTAAGGCTGTTTTGAGTTCCATTGAATCTGGTTTATTCCAAATTCATGTTCCTACCATAGTCGGATTATCCATTCCTTTTAAATCCTGTTTTCCAGCCTTAACAGATTTAATAATTGCACATCAGTTTCGAAAAATTTAGTTTGAAATTTAATTTTCTAATCTTCATCTTCCTCATCATCTTTGCCACTGGGATTGAAATCCGATTCTACATCCATCATCTGTGCGCTCTCTAAATCAAATTTGAATATCTCTTCCATATCGATTTGATACCGAGCTTTCAGTAATTCACACAATTGATCACTTAATCTAGCTTTTGAAATCTTTATTTTATATTCATACACAAATCCTTTCATAAGTTCTGACGTTTTTACGTCATCTGATATTTCTATTTCCTCTACTATTGTTCTGCCGTCTGGCAAAGATTCATACAGTTGAATATCTGCTTTCTTATTTTGTTCATTAATGTCTAAAAAATAGCCAGTTCTATTTATTGTGTCTAGTGGCTGAAAAATTGCATTCTTTAGTTCATTATCTGCCCAATCAGGTAGCCCATTCTCGTCGGATTTCGCCTTTGCCGCTCTTTTTGTCATATCTTGCCTCGTTATGTACTCTAGTACTTTTTATTAAAAACCTTTTCAATCAATTTTTGTTGAGAAAGTAATAATTATTGGATATACTCAATTAGGATCTTGAACACCATCCTAAACAGTAGTTTTTTATTTGATATGATGAATCATTTACAATCTAAATTAATACTTGTTGACACTAGAGCCTTCAATGAGTACGCACAGGGTCATATACCCGGTGCTGTAAACATCGATCTAATGCAATTTCATTGGTTGGATACTACAAGACAGGGAATTGTTCAATTTAATAAACAAATGAAATTATTGTTAAATTATCTTGGCATTGATTCATCAAGCCATGTGGTTTTTTATGATCGCATTTCAGGGCCAACCGCATCAAGAGGAGTCTGGTTGCTGAATTATTTTTCACTTCAAAATGCGTTTATATTAGATGGCGGATTCGAGTATTGGACGAATCTTAACTATCCAACTGAAACAACTACAAACCAATTCCAGCATAACAAGAGTAACTACAAGATAAACAAGAGCGTTTTGGCCGATGTTCAATACGTTAAGGACAGTATCAATAGCGACAAGGATGTAGTAATTATAGATTGCAGATCAGAGGCTGAATATCTCGGGATAATTGTTCGTGCATTTCATAGAGGACGCATTCCTAAATCAAAAAATATTGATTGGATTCACAATCTTGAAAATGAAAATTTTTTAGAATTCGACAAACTCAAAAAATTTTACTCATTTATATCTAATCAAACTGAAATAATCACTTATTGTCAGGGAGGGTATCGAGCTGCAAATACCTATCTTGTTTTAAAGCATCTCGGATATGAAAATGTAAGAATGTATTTAGGATCTTGGGGAGAATGGGGGAATAACCCCAATCTTCCTGTAGAAAAGCGGGGTTAGTACTTTGCCCATCACTGGAGGGGTTTATGATTAATTGCTATTTCTTATTTATTGGAAGATTTTCCAATTTTTCGAATTCTCTGTCAAGTTCAGTTGAATTTTGATTACCGTATGTAATTAAGATCCTATCGTCATCATTTATTACATAGTTCATAATGTCATTAGTTTCATTGCCATTAACATAAGATGTTAATTCATATCCGCCAGTATCGCAATATCGCTGGTTATTGTCGGTAACAAAACATCCATTTGATATATCCATTCTAATACTCTTCAAGAATTCTCCTAATGGTACATTCGATGAATGCTTATGCAGAGTTGTTCCATCCAGTGTGCCGTTATAACTTTCAACATGTATATAGTTCGATCTTACCATGTATTTCTGTTGTGCCAGATCAACTTCCGTACCATTTAGACTAATTAGTAATGCAGCATGTTCATGTGCAGAGCCCAAGTCCCCATATCTAGCCGCGACATTATCACCTGGAAACAATATTGCCAATACAATTGAAAGACCAACTATCCCTGCAACAGCAGGGAGTATGATTTTCAAATATTGTTTCCTTTTCTTTCTTCCTCTTGCAAAATAACTCCCGTCATTATTGGAATCTTTGTTAGCTGTATTATTTTTATTAGCATCAGTTTCCGTGCTTTTCTTCTTTTTGCTCATTCTATTGTATATCCTAGTAATATGTTCTCTAATTTAAAATTAATATTTGCAGTTTCAGGTCTTATTTGTCATTTCACTGATGATGTTTTTTAGTTTCAACGAGAATGGATGATTTGGATTATTGATAACAGTCAAAAATTCCCTGGGACTGAATTGTATATCACAGTAGCAAGGTAGAGGAGAAAGATAGTTTGCTCCTGTTGCATCATGTAATTCTTCCAAAACTTTTTTATGGTCTTGGTTTTCTCCGAGATTTGAATCAATCACATCACATGGAATGCAGTATCCTGACACTCTGTTAAGCAAAATATATGAGATTGCACCAAATCGAACGAATGTTGTATATATCTCAAACAACAGTTTTTTAGTCCCTTCTATATCCAAATCATCCATTTTCATGGTTAGAATTAACTTATCGGCTATTGATAATGCATTAATCGACCAATGTCTTATTCCAGGACTAGTATCTATTATAATGTAATCTGTATCAAGTTTGGTGATTATTTGCTCTCTAAGGAAAACCAATTTCCTGAACTGTTTTTTCCAATAGTCCGTTCCATTACCCATTTCAAATTTGAATATTGCATCTCGACTGGGATTTGAAAATCCTGCATAAAGTCTTCCTTTGGATTTAGATTGTTCCTGTCCTTTTGGAAAAAGTAAATGAGTCATATCAATAATGGATTCATAGATATCTGCGTTATTATCTAAAAAATCGTTTATCCATTTCTTGGGGTTTATTTTAAAATAATTATGCAAACTTGGAGCATATACGTCAAGATCAAGTATAGCGACCTTCTTACCCATTTGAACAAGTAGTGCGGCTGCATTTGCAGCTATTGTTGTCTTGCCTGTACCTCCCTTATAGGAATGTATTGCTATACAATGAGTCATACTAAGTTTGCCTATTATTCTACTTTAAAGTTTAATATTAAATCTTTTGAATTTCCATGAAAAATACAAGTTGTATCACTTGGCTTGATACGGAAAAATTTAATATTTCTTGATTTTTTTTGAGAAATTAAGTCGACAAGTCCATTACGATCCAACTGATTTGCTGGTTTATTTGTACTTTCAAAATGAAATGTCAAATGTGGTTCAAATCCTCTGAAAATATAGAAAATAAATACAACAATAAATATCATAAAATTATTATTTACCTAAAAATAAACATGAAAGTATTTACTTGAGTTACTTTCCATGTTGATAATATCGATGTCTTATGGTTAGAAAGGGTATATTGCAGGAGATTTTTAGTAAAGCAATTTACGCCGATAATCCTACGATTTATTTTGTGACCTATAGAGATTATGAGAATTTTAAGCGAATTACATTAGAAGAATTCGTTTTAGTCTCGGAGCATTTTCAAAGGATACCTGCTTCAAGAATAATTAGCGTCGAATTAGAAGGACAAATCCTTTATAAAAAAATTAAAATATTGCCGAGCTGAAACTCCAATAACAATAATCATGGAAAACAATGTTACTGAATTTAGTACCCTATGCAAGAAATTGGTTGGAATAGACCAGAGAATTCGATTCGTAGGTGTTGCTGATAAGCATGGCCTGATACTTACAACTGCAGAGCGAGAAGGTATAATTCCGCTTTTAAATGATGAAGAAACTGAACAATATGCAATTACTGCATCAACAAGACAATATACTAGATTGAGATGGCAAGATCTACTTGGAAAACTAAATTATACTTGTTCCCTTTATGAAAAAATACTTAGGATTACAGTTCCAATAACAAATCAAAAAAATAGATTGGAATATCTATTAATCTTCACTTTGGATCCGAGCACAGATGATTTTGATCATATCATCATGCAAAAAGTAATTCCTCTTGTTGCTGATTTCTTTTCGGCGGCCTTCACAAAATTGCCATGAACTTTCGAATCTACAAGATACTGATATTATCTTTTTAAAAAGAACCATATGATGGATTTCATATAATAAACGTAAACGTTGTCTAACTCACATTGATATTTAGTAAATAAATATGCGTTAATCTTGGTCGATTCACTTGTAGTATCATAACTTGAATTTTATTAATGAGTTTAAAACATGTAAATGAATGTTTTTAAAACAATCAATGTTATTTTGATTGTTGACGACTATAGGTAATACTTCTGTCAATCCTGAAGAATCTGTCAAGGTCATGGGGATTATTAATATCAGTCCCGAATCATTTTACGAAAATTCGATCAAACAAACTGAAAATGAAATTCAGGATACATTATATGAGATGGAAGATGCTGGAGTTGACATAATTGACGTTGGAGGCATGTCTACTGCTCCTTATCTTAGAACAATGATTCCAGCGGAGCTTGAAATAAGACGATTGTATAAGGCCGTGTCCGCAATTAGGCAAATTAGTAATATCCCTATTTCAATAGATACCACACGCTCTAGTGTAGTCAAATCTCTATTGAAATTGGAAATAGATGCGGTAAATGATGTTACTGGAT
>QCWC01000041.1 GCA_013114705.1 Candidatus Nitrosocosmicus sp.
ATTTCATATGGATTAGGATGAATAATATCAGAACATTATGTCTCAAATCGTGCATAAACTCCAAACAAACTTGTCGAAAGTGAGTAGTTTGGCTCAATGACAATTCAAATTTACCCTAATTCAAACGCTTAAGTTAACAGGGCCAGTAATGGTAAGATATTAATTAAATGATATAATCTTGTTGTCCTTGTTGTAATTATAGACCAAGTAAAAGGTCCTTTCGGGGTTGGAAAATGAGAAAAAATATGAGATCAAGCCAAAATATATTTCCAAATCTTTCTAATTTTAGATAACCTATTCTGAAAATCATAGTAATGTTTGGGTAAATCCTTTTGACTTACCTACGTCTTTAAAATGATTATGTATCGATATATCGATTCTACTGATGATCCCTTTCTTAAAAAGGATGAAATTTATCAGAAAATTATAAACCAACTAGATCCAATTGTTTCTAATCTGAATTCAGAAGAGGATAAACAGTTAATGTTAAAAATGATTTCAGACTCTTATCACAAATACCATAACTCGATAAGAGCTAAATCGGAAAGCGATGCAGTGATGATGATGTCAACTATAATGTCGTTACTCATAGCACAGAGTAATGAACTTGAAAGACTCGGTTTGTTGAAAGGCAAGATAGATTATTAATTTTCGTAATCACCCTCGCATAAAAACCCAAAGACCCTGAGTGGGCTCTTGGACGACACAAATTTAAAGATAAATAAACGTGTTGATGACAGTGTCTTTGTGTTCATAATCTGATTAGAATGGGATGCCTCTAAAGGATGAAAGACTAGGACGCAAACCCATCGAGTCAAATTATTGTTTTAAATTAACGTGCCATTCCTAGTGAAGTTGATTCTGGTATTGATTCCAAATCCACAAAGCAATTAATCTTCCTTTTAAGGGCTTGTATTAGAATTCTAATCTCAAGGCCCTTGAGAGATTTTTCTGATTTCTATACCTTAAATTGGCCCCGTGGTGGTAATTCCTGAAGTGCCCAGGCGTTTCCATCTGGATCATTAAAGTAAATGAACTTTCCCCAAACCTGAGTTTCAACATCAGTAACGTCTACTCCACGACCTTTAAGCTCATCATGAACGGCCTGAGCATCCTTGACTACCATTTGTAAACCCTTAATGCTACCAGGTTTCATATTGTCCGCAATACCGACCCCAAAACAAATTGAACAGGCAGAGCCCACAGGGGTCATTTGAACAAAACGTAGATTCTCATTCACTGTATGGTCATGGTCTAAAGTAAAACCTATTTTATCTTTATAAAAATCTCGTGCACGATCGACATCTGCTACCGGAATTGCAATCAATTCAAGTTTCATTTCCATCTACAATTCACCCTCCCCCTATATGCAAACCAGACAACCAATTGAAAGTATCCGTTGGTATGAAAAGTTAAATGATTGAATATTCATCAAAGTCCCGTACCTTTCGATGAATATAAAGATAAGGTGGAAATGAAAGCAACAACAGAAACCATCATCGACCCGTTCAGGCCTTCAGGCGACAAAAGGTAAAGGGTAAATGACTGTATTCGACCATAATACCCTGATTTAAATAATGATAAAAAAGAGATAACCGGTATTGAAGGAATCGGTAAAAAAATTGATTTAGTGGTAAATTAGTAAAACGGTTTATGTTTGGTTAGTAATCTGGAAAGTACTTGAAGAATATTGAGTCATAATAGAGCAAAATTATTATAGCAATTACCATTAAATATTGATGAGTTTTTTTGCTTTTTTCTAATCCACATGTCTATTATAATATGGACAGCTCATCTAAACCAGGGGAAATATTAGAAAAAGGAAACCCTTCACCTACACTATATCAAAAGAGCAACGAGAATGTTTTACTCGATCCTCCGACCGGTTCACATATAATCTTAATTTATGAAAACCAATATGACTTAGATAATGCAATTTCGACTTATATCAATGAAGGATTAAAGCGAGGTCAAATGTGTGTCCATGTGTCTGTAAGTCTAACAAATAGAGGTTACTTGGATACTTTCCCATCACAAATTACAAATTACCAAGAAAATCTAGAAAAAGGAAATTTGAAGCTTGTTGACTTGGCACCTTATTATGTGGATGCAATGGTGGGGAATTTGGAATCTTTTGACAAGCTAAAGAATGAGCTGATCAGTGGCGCTGAGCAAGACAAGAATAGAGTCAACAACTGTATACGGATAACTGGAGATTGTTCAATGTTGTTACTTAAGAATAAACATCTGGATCCGTGTATCTTAGTCGAAGAATGGTGTAGCCAAAATCCTTTAGAAGGTTCCTATTTGTGTCCACATCCCGGATCATTATTAAGCCAATTTCCAATTAAGGCATATATTTCTAAATTATTTCATAGCCATGATATAATTATAGACAGTAATGGAAAATTAATTCCGGAGTATATACAAAAAATCAAATGAAAACACATCGTATAACGATTACCAAATTCAAACAACTATCAAATATGGACAAAGATATAGGATTTACCTACTTATTATATTGGATATTGGAAAGACTATCGACTTCATTCCAATACTTTTCAAACATAATCTCCTGAACAAATATTTGATGTTTCTCTTCTGAGTATGTTCCTTCTAGCTGCCCTCTATTTTCAGCTGGTTTTATTTGAAACATGTATTTGTTGTCGCTTATGATTACTGTTTCATCAAATTTGCCTACTAGTCCCTTAACAAACGCTAACTGAATATGATTATTTTTAGTTGCTTTATTCACTGAATCTATGGCCTTTACCCATGGTCCATCAAAATAATCTATCAAAAATTTGATATGTACGTCTTTCTTTAGCAAATGAGTCAACGTTGTAAGGAATGCGATGTTACCTTTTGCAAGTATCTGATTCAAGACCTTGATGGATGAAAACACAAGTACTTCCTTTCTACTTTGCTCAATCAGATAAATAATTTCGTTTTCTATTTCATCAGGGTTTGTGATAACAAAATTGTCATTTTGATGTTCAAGCTCTTTAATCCTAGACGGAAGGGATATTCCCATACTCCATAGTTGTTCGAAGAGCTTTTGTTGTTTCTCTACCAGAGATTTGAAATTACTAAATACTCCTTGAGTGGGAGGTTGATTTTCTGTAAGTAATATATACATCATATAACATCTGGAATCCATTATTCCAAAATTTCCTCGAATTCCATCTAGATGTCGAATTTCACCTAAATCATAAAGGTCGAATGCATCCATATTTTCTTGTGTAAACTCTATTACAAATCTTGACTTGATTCCTCTTGTTTTCATTCTTCTTCGCCCGATAGAAAATCCTTCTTTAAAGTTGCTAAGAAGAAAAGTTGTAAATTGAGCATCCCAAACACTGTCAAAACCCTTTTCACATATTTCCACTGCGTTTAGGCTGAGCTCTGCTATTTGGTCCCATCCATGAATTACTTCAGTTATTATTGGACGATACTGGCGTGATTCCTTAATCTGATTTAAGGTAAACACATCCATTTATGATGAGTAATATGTATTAAAGGATAAAAACATCATGATTAACTAAATCAAAATCAAGATCGTGTCTTAATTCGTAATAAGTATTATTTCTAATCTTATGAGAATCAACAAGTTGAATTTACTTTATTTATTAAATCAAGTCGTGTACTAAAGATAGAGATTCGAATCCCTCACTTAGCACTCCTCTATCTTTATCAATACATTCTATTAAATCCAGCAAGAGTGACAAATTATTGAAAGATCAAATACAAGTTTCTTCTGTAATTGTTAGTTGACTAGATGTAATATTTGTCACAAAGGTCTCAATTCAAACTATATACTACTGGGCTCTTCGGATACCTTGAAGAAAATAGGATATTACTGAAATACCTGTAACTTTATTATAATTCAAAACTAAAACTGTATACATTTTCTAAAGATTGGAAATTTGATGGTCAAATAGATAAACATGATAAATCTACAATTATTTCACCTAATCATTTACAGACAAATAATAATTATACAAATCCTAAACCAACTATCAAAATATCTCAAGTAGCCCGGCCCAGATTCGAACTGGGGTCAAAGGCTCCAAAGGCCTCTATGCTTGGCCACTACACTCGGCATTAATAAAATACTACCGGGCTTCCGGGCAGTTCTATATTGTATGTACGGATGTTATTAATTTTACGAATCTATTTCTTATTCATGCTAGAGATATAAGTAGTAAGTTTTTCGATTGGATTCTCCATTTCCTTCATTACTTTTTTTGCATTATTCTTCACATCTTTACATTTCTTATGGTCAAACAGAAATGAATTTATCAATTTGTCAAGTTGATTTGGAGTAAAGACTTGCTGGACCAGTCCAATTTTCTTTAGATAATCATCAATATAGAACTGGATGGGAGCAATAGAAATTGTTGGCTTGCCCAATAAGGCAGATTCTGCAGTCATCGTACCACCAGCTCCGACAAATACATCCACGTATTTTAATAACTTTACCCCATCTACAACTTGTTTTAGTACTATAGCCTTATTTGCAAACCTCTTTGACATTGCTCTGATTTGGTCTGGATACCTGCAAAGAATTATAACATTATTTTTTAAGCCAAAAGAATTAACCACTTGATCTACAAAAGATAAGGGTTGAATTCTTAAATTTTTATCTGATATATAAGCAGCCTTTGATTCTTCTAACCTTACAAGTATTGATTTTCTTTTATCATCAATTCCTAAACTTGAAAAGAAATTTTTATCAAAGGAAGAAGAATGTGATTTGTCCGTATTGATCTCATATTCTTGGCTTAGCCAAGCAATTGGGTCAAGTCCATTATAGCGGACTATGTTTTTTGATGACGTCCCGTATTTTCTCCAAGCTGCTAAAGGTATTGCAGACGGCGAAAACAAGGTTGATATTAATGGAATTGTCAGTTTCGCAACAGCTTCGGCATGCGGCGAATCATTAAAGCCGATATGTTTGATTCCCAAGCCGAATGCAACACGAGAGGCCTCGGGGGATGAAAAACTAACTACCAACTCCGGCGAATATTTTGAAATGATCTTTGTTAATTCTACTATGCGTTTTGAGCTTTGAAAGAGTTTATCATAAAGATTTGATCCTCCATGACTTCCTACTTTTAAGAGATGTAACTTTTTTAATTCAGACAATTCGTTTGCCTCTCTATAGTTTCTAGAGGTACCAAGAACATCATGACCCTCCTTTTGCAAAATTGCAATTGCGGGACTGAAAAACATTATTTGTTTAGGAGTTAAAATGTCAAACCAAATCTTCACATTGAGAAATAAGTCTGGGATGTTAAAAAATTCTTTCGCTTTAACAATTCAACTATCCGATCGAAATTGCAGTAAAAATCAACAAATCCAAAACTAAATAAACAAAGGGAAAAGTAAGTTATTGGGGGAGTAAAGGATTTCAGAGAGGGCACCTGATGAAGGTGAAAAGTCAATGCATTCCGAAAAAGTACCAGTAGACTACTTTAACAATATTCTCAACGATAAAAAGAAAATCGTAAATCGCAAAGAAACTACAAAGGATGGTTATATCGTAATTTACGGATTAAGTACTGAGGGCTATGAAATTGCAAAAAAAATAATACAAGAACAGTCTAAAGTTATAATTATCGATGAGAATTCCAGACTTGGTATAATTCTGACTCCTGAGATAGTAAAAGAATATTCAAATATTAACCTACTGACTGATGAAGAACCACTTCTAAATTTGGAACCATTTGATAAAGCCATAGTCAATGCACCCGTTATTTTTTTCGCACCCAGAATAAGGAAAATTAATCAAGAAGTAAAAAATGAGATTATTCAAAAATTTAAAGAACTGATTGGATATTTGAGTAAAAATACAACAATAGTTGTTAATATTCCTCTTGGTGTTGGAGGAAATTCTGAGATAATCACTCTTATTGAGCATCAATCTGGTTTGATTGTTGGAACGGATATTCTATATTACTATGTTCCAATGACGTTTTCTGATAGCAACCCAGAAACTATAACAATAGTTGGATCTTACCAACAAACCGATACGGATCTATCCCCAAACAGAATTTTGGATCTTGCTAGTAAAAATGATAACGTCAAAATCGATACAAGAGTTGGCAGCATTATATCTGCAGAATTGAATCATGCAATAAATGTAATTACTAAATATTCAAGTTTGACATGTATTAACGAAGTCACTAGATTAGCTAGATTGAGGGAAGATAGAAAAGAAATTCTTAATAAAACTAGGAAACATATTTACCTTGATGAGATAGCAAATGGTCTATTTGATCTCAGGGTTATCAATCACTCTCTTCCGAGTTCTACTGCATTAAATTATTTGGTTAATGGAACAATAAAATCAATTGAAGGATATGTCAAGAACCTGGTTGATGAAACTAGGACCCAGTTAAAGATGAGGGAGATAAAGGCAAGTAGAACCAAGGTAACAATTGTTTGGACAATCGATAATCATGAAATTAGAGGAGATAAAACAATTTTACGGGAATTGTTAGAATCAAAGCTTAGAGACTACATTGCAGAGGTTGAAATACAGGATGCAGAAAATTATATTCCTAATTCATTGAACAATATCATAATTGCGTGTTCAAATTTAGATCAAACTAAAATTATTGATAGAATGAACATGAATGTCAACCAGCATCATCCAAACTATAAAATAATAGTAATAGCTGCTAATTCAGCATTTGATACGACGGAAATTTAATTAAATAACCTGTCTAGCAAGTGTTTTTTATATTATCACCACTAGCATATTTAACTTGCCAGTTAAATAAGCATAAGGAGGAAAGCTGTAGTAAAGGTACGATATTTGAAATTAAATATAGACTATGTGAGACCTTGGATGGGGGATATGTTATTTTAGTCATAACCATAACTGAGACCCGACAATCAGATATCAATTATCAGTCAGTTTTACTCTTCCCATTTATTCTTTTTCTGGTCATAATGAGAACGGCTATACTTTACTTGGGCGGGATGTCCCATCACCACTACGTCTGGAGGTACGTCTTTGGTTACAACGGAAGCCATGGCAATTACACTGTTTCTACCTATCGTTACTCCAGGTTTAATAACAGAACGTCCTCCAATTATAGCACCATCTTCAACAATCACCCCAACCATCCTTTTGCTCATTGGGTATGGATCGTTAGTAAAGGTGGTTCCTGGTCCAATGAAAACGTTATTTCCAATTTCTGTAAGTGGTGGAATATAAACCGATCCCTCTATCCTACAGTCGTTACCAATTTTTACACCATAATCCACGTGAGTTAGAGAGCCAATCATGACGTTATTTCCAATAATGGTATCATTACCTATATATGCAAAATGCCAAATTTTGACGTTGTTGCCTATGGTGGCCTTTGGTGATACAAAGTTAATTACAGGAGTCTTATCAGTGTTTTCTGACATTGTTATTCACATAAACTTTCACACATTTCAATTTATAATTTACTTATGAATTAATGTTTTAGATCTTACGATTGTATGTGCAGTCACGTATCAAAAATAACGCCCCATTGTAATATATCAAAAAGAAAACGAAACTCTAATCGAGTGACACCCATTACAAGGCACATACTTTACATGGGTAATTATAGTTATGATGAAACTCGCCTTCTCAGACGATTTAGTTAAATGATAGATAAACAGGGTTGCCTGTATTACTAGATATTAATGCTGCTTCTGCAATTTTCGTTACCGCTGTTGCATCCTCGGGTGTAATTAGAAATTTTGTGATCTCTCCAGAAACTGCCTTTATGAAGTTTTCCAATTCGAGTGTAAGGGGTTCCTTGAAATTTCTTCTTGGGATCAGAGTCTTGTTTTCATCATCTATTCTTATTTCCTGGGTTAGAAAATCACCCGTAATAGTCCCTTCAGAACAAACTGCAGAAAATCGTCTAACTTTTTTCGGAGTAATCCAATTTGACGCGATTATAGCAACTTTTTGATCTGGAAAGCCCAGCATAATCGTAGCAAAATCCTCTGAATTATGAAAGCGTTTTCCTGCGCGTGCAAAGACAACATTTGGTTTATCGTTAAAAATAAACATTGCAGTATCGATATCATGTACAGATGTATCATAAATTATACCCACATCTTTAATGTGTAAAGGCATACGGTTTTCACGGTGAAATTCCATCATTAATAATTCGCCGCAAGTGTTTTCATCAATAATCTGTTTCAGATTTTGTACTGCAGGATTAAAACGTTCGATATATCCAGAAGTCAAAATGACGTTATTCAGTTTAGATAATTCAGTGAGTTTTTCACATTCGACTGAGGAA
The DNA here is from genome assembly GCA_013114705.1 of Candidatus Nitrosocosmicus sp. Taxonomy (GTDB): domain Archaea; phylum Thermoproteota; class Nitrososphaeria; order Nitrososphaerales; family Nitrososphaeraceae; genus Nitrosocosmicus. The sequence continues at coordinate 8,301 of QCWC01000041.1, forward strand.
AAGGATAATGGTTTTTCTACAAATACGTTTATTTTATTTTTCATGATCTCTTGGGCAACCTGAAAGTGTGTTTTAGTCGGAGTGCATACGAGACATGCACTTAGATCTGTTTCCTTTTGAAGCAATTGCTCCAAGTTGGAATAAGAATTAACCTTATATTTTTTTGAGAGTGATTCTGCCCTATCTTCATCAGAGTCACAGATAGCAGTTAATACACCTAACTCGCTTAAAACCCTAACATGGTTTTTTCCCCAACCGCCTGTGCCAATTACCGCCACTCTTATTGGTTTTTCACTCATGCTTTTGTACTCCCCATAATTTCGTAAATAAAGCCGCTTTCCAAACGTTTTGTAATTTTTTTACCATACTGGGGTAAGCCATTCCCTATAATCCGAAATTTGAGATACCACAACTTTTTGGTAAAAGTCTGAAATTTTCTTCGTAATCTCGCCAACTTGTCCATCACCCACCATGTGGTTATCAACACTTATTATGGGTGTAATTTCTGCAGCCGTACCGGTTACAAACAATTCATCTGCAATATATAGTTCTGTTCGAGTTATGGATCGTTCCTGTACTTCATATCCTAAATCTCTTGCTAAGGTTATAGCAGTATCTCTTGTAATTCCCTCTAACACCGAATCTGAGAGCGGAGGAGTATAAATCTTGTTTCCCCTAACCAAAAAAATATTTTCACCTGGAGCTTCGCTTACGTTACCTTGATAATCCAAGAGAATTGATTCATCGTAACCATTTCTTTTACATTCTTGAGTTGCGAGCACTGAATTCATATAATTGCCACCGGCTTTTGCCATTGGTGGGGTAGAGTTCTCATTTATCCGTCTCCAGGATGAAATGCATGTCCTAATTCCTGTTTCTGGGAAATATCTGTTAAATGGAAACGCAATAATTGCCAAGTGAGAAGGAGAATTTTTGGTCACGTTAAGATCTATTCCATGTAATCCAATAAATAACAAGGGCCTGATATAACAAGATTTTCGGATATTGTTCTTTTTTAGAAGCTCAACTGTTGATGTACACATTTCGGATAGAGTAAATCTGGAATTTATAGAATAAACCTCTGCAGATTGAATTAATCTTTCCATATGCTCTTTAAGTTTGAAAACAAATAGGTTTTCATCATTCGAATATCCTCTTATTCCCTCAAATACTGAGGTTCCATAATGTATTGCATGAGTAGTTATGGGTACGGTTACTGAATCCCACGGTTTGAACTCACCATCAAACCAAATAAAATCGGCATTCTTACTGTTCATAGTTTTGCAAGTTTTTTACTTCTATAAAAGTGTTAAATCTGAATTGGATTGTTCATATAAATCCATTCTTTGGAAACTTCATTCCCATAACGCGTATGGTTTCGTCTTTGGAGATCGAAAAGGTTCTTATGGTATCCCAATTTCTTTTAATGACTTCCACAACCTTTGGAGAGACAAAATCATTCCATCTCACATTTTCTTGATTGTATTCAATATCAGCCGATCGTTCATCTTCATGCACAACTGAATTATATAACAAGTTTTTTACGTTCGTGGAGGAAATAACCTGTCTATTGGCTTTGACTGGATTAAAACCAAATATTGACAACAAAACCCTCTCAGCCCTATCTCCAGTATAGGTTATGAATGAATTTTCCTGTATGTTAATCAGTATTTTGCTTCTAAGTTTTTTAAATGCAGGGGAAACAAATGGAGGAAAATACTGCAAATAAGGCGAATGGAATGCGTAATCACCATGGACATGAATATCTTCATTAAAGTCAAATGATTCGAGTATCATTTGTTTTCGTATTTCGTATGAGAAGGGAAAACTTCGAGTATTAACTTCCAGATTATTTTTTAAAAATCTTACTGGAAATATATGAACACTGTAATTTTGCAAAAGATTCTTAATAATAGTCTCGTGCGAAATTGTTAATGGGTTAATATGTGCTAAAAATATTGCAGCAATTTTTTTTTCCATAGCACACGGAACAAAAATTAATACAAAGATATTTAAGAATTTCTTTTTATCTCGATTTCTATCGTTGAAACATTTCTTGTTCTGCCATCTTCTGCTTGAACTGTTTCAGATCCGATCCTGATATCCCCAATAATATAACCGGCATTCTCCATCCGCTTTAGGATTATTTGAGATACATCTACTGCTCTGCCAATGCTCAAACCACGCGCTTTGATAGTTACAGAAGGTTGATTTGCTAGTTGAATAAGTGTTGAAGTTACGTATGCCATCAATGGTTTTTTTCCAATATAAATTGCATCTCTTGTAGGGGAGCTTTCTTTATTTTGTTGGTTTGGTTGTGATTGTACTTCTGACATCAATAAAAGTAATTCCAGAGGATAATTTAAATCTAAGATTTTTTATAATTAGCGAATAATCTATTATTAAGTGTTATGAAGATTCATTGATCAGTTGATTTATTTTTTTATCCAATTGATCCATCCCCAGTTGTAGCTTGTTTGACCGAAGCTCAAGCTCTTTTTCATAATCAAAGATGATTTTTTCTATATGATCAATCATTATTTGTTGTTCATTTTTATTTGGTGAGCCTTTTGTTTTTCTAAACTTTATCGAATTTTCGGGTGTAGTTAGCTTGATCAAATTCAGTATTTTTTCCGGAGTAAGAATTTCATGAGAAAAGTCAATTTTTTTAAGGGAATTTGTAATATCAGAGACGGTCAACGAATTTAAAGGGACATTCCCATTCCTTGAAGCATAATCGACAATAGTACCTATTACTTTATGAGATAACCTAAAAGAAATATCACCCTCGGTGATTAATTGTTCTGCGATGTCAAGGGATATAGCATAGCTTTTGGCTGAAGCGGCATACATCTTATCTTGATCTACAGAGATTGTGGATACAATGCCGTTCATGATTTCAATTGAAGTCTCCAAAGTTGACGAAGTCTTCCACAATAATGGTTTTATTTCTTGCAAATCTCTACTATAACCCGACGATAACCCCTTTATGATTGAAGAAATTGCTACAAGATTTCCCTCCATCATTGCGGTTTTTCCGCGAATTAACTCTAGAGGATCTGGATTCTTTTTTTGCGGCATTGCGGAGGAAGATGAGCTAAACTGATCATCTAGTGATATGAATCCAAATTCTGATGTAGACCATATGATAAAATCCTCAGATATTCGACAAAGATCCAGCATTGTATTAAGGGAATTGGATGAAAATTCGACCAAAAAATCGCGTGAAGTAGTAGCATCCACACTGTTGTAAACAATATCTGAAAATCCCAACATTGATGCCACTTTATTTCGATCGATACCCATGCTACTGCCACCTATTGCACAAGCCCCTAGCGGAGAAACATTAATTCGTTTATAGTTTTCAGAAAATCTTTCAAAGTTTCTCAACAATGAAAAACAATAAGATAGCAAATAATGTGACAATACGCCTAGTTGAGCTTGTTGTAAGTGAGTATACATCGGCATTATTGTTTCAATATTTTCCTTTGCTCTCGATAAGAGAGAATGTATCAAACCGAGCAAATTTGAAGATATCCTATTTAGGTCATCACGGAGTTTCATCCTAATATCCAATACAACCTGATCGTTTCTGGACCTTGCGGTATGAATCTTACCTCCTACATTCATTGTCGTTATATTAATTACAGCTGATTCGATCATTTCATGAATATCCTCAGCTGTAGAATCAGCAGCATATTCATTTAAGGCAGCGGAATTGGACATCAACCGACCAATTGCTTTAAGAATTTCTATTGTCTCTTTTTTAGACAAGATATTGGATTCATGTAACATTATGACATGAGCTTGACTTCCCAAAAGATCATAATAGAATAGATCAGAATCCTCAGTTATAGATGACAAATAGGACAGAGCTTTACTATCCAAATTTCCGGTGGGCCGAGACCGATACATCTAAAAATTTTACTTGCGCTGTTATTTTAATTTAATAAATTATTAAACTTAAATTACTAAATTTGACAAATAATTATTAAATAGGAAAACCAACTATATATTATTAATATGTCTCAAGATTTGCAATTAACCAGACGACAAATATTTGATGAACTTACAAAGATAGTTGATCCAGAAATAGGAGTATCTATCATGGAACTAGAGTTAATAGACAAAGTAGACATAGACAAGGGAAAAGTTAACATAGATTTGCATCTTACAAGTCCTTTCTGTCCAGCAGTATTTGGATTTAAGATTGCACAAGATGTAAGAGACAACATCTTTAAAGTTGACGGTATCAAAGATGTGAAGATAAACGTAAGTAATCATTTCATGGCAGAGGCCATAAATAAACAGGTTAATGAAAGTAAGAAACCGTCAGAGCATAAAATAGAAGAAAAAGAGGGAAAAGAGGGAAAAGGAACCGAAAAGTAAATTACACTTTAACGATTACTCATCCTTTGATCTAATAGAAGCTATTTTTTTATCGTTCTTTGAAACGCCCATTAAATGTCCTTTCAGAAGCTGGATTCCTAACGCAGGATCAACGCCCTTGGGACAAACATGACTACAAGATCCTGCAAAATGACATCTCCAAATCCCATGTCGCTCATCTATAATCCTGAATCTCTTTGAGCTGCCATCGTCTCTAGTATCTGCCAAGTATCTATAAGCCTGAGATAATGCCTGGGGTCCAGGGAATTTAGAATCAGTTGCCACAGTAGGACAAGCTGAATAACATAAGCCACATTTGATACAATATGAAAATTGTAAATACTTGTCTACTTCTTCTGGAGTCTGTTTAAACTCGACTAATTCGTCATTTTCGGCGATCTCATTTGGTACATCTTCGTTATGGACATAAGGTTCAATTTTTTTATGTTGTGTAAAGAATTGTGTGAAATCGGTTACCAAATCTCTTATGTGTGGAAAGTTGGGTAAAGGCTCGCAAACTATTGTTTGATCATTTAGCTCAGATATCTTTGTATAACAAGCTAGCCTAGGTTTACCATTTATTTTCATTCCGCATGAACCACAAGAAGCCATTCTACAAGAATATCGTATTCCTATACTACTATCAGAATAGCTTTTTGCATCCAACAAGGCATCTAAAACTGTCGTCCATCGTTTAACAGTGACATCAAATTCATCAAAATATGAAGGAGCTGATTTGTTATAATTCGTTCTAAATACCTTTAATTTGATTCGGTTTGTTTCTTCACTCATTTCACTCATTTCACTCATTTCACTCACTCTTGTACTGGTACTTTTCTTCGGTCATCATTT
>QCWC01000042.1 GCA_013114705.1 Candidatus Nitrosocosmicus sp.
CAATGACTATTCTGACTTGTCAGTCTATATTTTCTTGATATTTTTAATGATATATTAATTGTCATCGTCATCGTCATCAACGTCATCATCCCCTCCCTCATTATCATCATCAGTGGATATATCTCCCCCAATCACCCTCGTAAAATAGCTGCTAGCTAAATACTCATCCTTCCACTTGGCGGTAAATTCATAGCCGGTAGCGTTACTCTTGATCCCTTCATCAGTTATTTCAATGTTGAAGATAGCCGTATTGCCTGGGTTGATGGTGGAAGGAGTTGTTCCGCTATATGCAGAGCCTACAATATCGTCTTGGTCATCATGAAAGATTGCTGTTATTCTGACTGCTTTTATAGCGTCTGTCCCAGCGTTCAAAATCTCACCAAATAATTGATCAGAAAAGAAATTACTCGAGTATGTTTGGTTTGTTACTAGTATATTATATTTTCTGGTGAGGTTATTTTCTTGACCAAAAGCTCCACCATAAAAAAAACTCACATATAATACCAGTATTATTGTTGTAAGCATAAAAGATAATCCAGACATCCTGCTGGTGTTTGACAGTAGGTTCACCTTAGGTCAACTAAAGTCGAACATGTAAAATAAATTTTATTGTAGATTTTTCTGTTCTAAATTTCTACTTGATCATTAATATCGTAGAATTAGAATTAATGAAAAACCATACTAAACGATGAATGTTTCTTTTGAAAAGTCTAAATTGTAAATGCGATATGCAAGACATCTCCTATACGAGTAACTAACATATTTTTGCAGTTCACAAAACCGAGTTAATATTGAAGTATGAGCTTAAAATATGATTTATGCAATCAACTCCTAAAAGTGATCACTTAAGAGAAGTTTTACAGTATCCACTTTCTGGAAAGATATTGTGTGAAAGTCCACCATGGTATGAGGGTTCGGTGGTATGTGAAACAAATTTGACTAAGTTTTACCTATCCATAACAATTACTATAAACCAGCATTTTTCATTTGCTTTAACTTGGTAATTGTGATTCCTTTAAAATATGAATCCTTTGACTACCTTGAACGAAAACAATAGTTAGAGTTAAATAAATTCAGACTGGTACGACAACAATGTCATCTAACCATGAGCCTTCCATCTCTTCTCCTCATTCTGTGATGGTGGTAGACGATGAAATCGAACTAGCTACACTTTTTAAATCGTTTTTGCAAAATGAAGGTTACGATGCTGTATCTTTTACTGATCCACATGTTGCTTTAGAATACTTTAAAGAAACATCCCCCAGACACTCTTTGATGATTACTGATATGAGAATGCCAGGAATGTGTGGACTAGAACTGGCAAAAAAGATTAGGGAAATAAATGATAAGATAAAGATCTTTTTAATGACAGCATTTGATATTAGTGACTTGGAAGATAATTCTGACTTCAAAGTCGCTTGCATTGATAGATTACTTCAAAAACCTATTCGTTTTTCTGAATTAAGAGGAATGATAAATACAGTATTGGAAAAGAATTGATTTAATTGTATATGGTTTTTATGCTGAGAATGCTTGAGTAATAAATCGATATACCCTCTTTTTTCAGATTTTGAATGAGATTTGATGGTGCTCCATTATTTTTCTTTGAATCTTCCGGTAATTTATCAAAATCTTTTTGATGATATATACCTCCACCTTTCAGATTCATATCAAACTTTGTGAGTAAATCAACTTTATTTTACTTGAAGCAGTATAGAGAATTTAAACATGACAAGGACTTTACAATAGACAAATTCTGTGGGATTAAGTTCCGTGTGGTATAAGGGTTTGGTGGAAAGAGTCACAAATCTGTGAGTAGTTCAGGAACAAACAAAACCAATAATTTACGATTTTCAAACTCCACACACCCCCTCCCCTTCCAATATTTTTCAATCATAATTTCTTAAACTGCGATAAGAGAATATCCCCTGATAACTACACAATCAGTGGTATTGTGATACCCATACTTGGTCAAATAACGTTAGTTATGCATCTACACGTATTTCATTAATACTACACAGAACAAGTGGAAACGTCTATATTTCCTGTCATAGTAACGATTAGAGTAATTTACCAGCGGTATGCGCCATAACATACTTAATAGATAGGAAAGGTAGGTATACAATATGATAAGCGAAAAAAATTCTAACCCTTTGACTGTGTCTTCACTCTCTTCCTTTAAGAAATTTTCATCGATAGGGCCTTTCGTTGATGTTGACGGAAAGACTAAACCCTGTGTGATTTGCGGTAAGACAGCTACTCAGGAGGCAGTATTTACCGTAGACGGAGCTACCATTGTAGAAAAATATTGCGATTCATGCGCAAAATAGGGAAATAAAATAACAAATACCAAAAAATCGTTTGTCGGCCCTTTACCCTAAAAATAGGTAGTGGCCACTACTTCTAAAAGATTCAATGCGAAAATGAAAACAGAAAAGGTTGCTTGAATGAATGAAAATTATGAGCACCCTGCAACTTAAATCATCCGGTTCGTTACTAAAATAGTGAGACAATTAAGCAGTAAATCATTTCTAATTAAGAATATAAGATAAGGCGGTATTCCATTTTCTTTATGAAGGACTAATATACTATGCAGTAGCATAATATACTGTGACTTTAAGAATCAAATGTCAGTTATGTGATTTTAACCATATTTCAAATATTTACCGAATGGGTGATCATACTTTCCATAAAAATTTTTCAAATTTAGAAAGCTGTCCAAACTGTGGACATGTATCTAAATGTGTTGAATCAGATCATATTTTATGATTTATTATATAGTAGAAGACAGTTAAATAGCCTAAGTAGGGAATATTAAAAAAAATCTTCACAGGATAAATAAAATAATGTAAATAAAATTTTAGGATCTCCCATGTTAACATTCTTTTCTCCTAGCTATATTTTTTGCAATATTTTTTTATAATATGTCTTGCCATTCAATAAAAAGTAACATATTCTAATATCATCGAATAGGCAGAAGATTTGCAAACAATAACTTCCAAAGAACGAATTAATCCCCTTTTTGTTTGTTCAATCGTCATTGCTTTTGGTATTTTCTTCCATCGGCAAGTGAATATATATGTATATGGATGTATGTAGTAAACGTAGGTTTTGAGATTGTTCCTGCATTAGATGGTTATTTATTTAAAGTATCTTTTACAAGATACATAGAATAACCATATCGCTACCAGAGTTTAAAGGCAACAAAGGTTTGAATGTAAAAGATCTCCTTACCGTAAAAACAGGTGAATTGCTAGCCAAGACCGATGAATTGAGGGAGGCAAATGAATCTCTATACGTCGCTAATAAAGAAATTAGAAAGAAAATAGAAGAATTAAAAAATGCAAAAAATGATTTAACAGAAGCAGAAAGGGATCTACTTGTAGCAAATGACAAAGTGATGGAAACAAATGAAAGATTCGCATTGACCAATAAAGAACTCGCCAAAGTCAGTAAAGATCTAGTGGCAGTTCAAGAAGAGATAAAACAAATGGTAATAAAGCAAAAAGAGTTCGTAGATATTGCAGCTCATGAACTAAGAACACCAATCCAAGCTCTATCAGGAAATTTCGAGTTGATTGAAACGGATATCCCATCACTTTTGCACAATTCAGTAGAAGGGAAAGAAGCAACCCTTAAAGAATTTGAAAATTTAGTCAAAGACAAGCCAAGGCTAGAACAATTTACAAAGAGGCTCATATCAAGCTATAAGAATTCGCAAAGACTTGAGAAGCTAGTAAATGATATACTGGTTACCTCCAGAATTGAAAACAACAAATTACAATTACATAAAGAACCCTTTAATCTAAACGAAAAAATACAGAATGTGATTAATGATGTCCTTACAAAGGTAAGGGTTGCTTCACTTCATACTAACTCGCTTAATCCAATTGATATAGTTTTTGAACCACAAAACGATCCTGTTATAGTATATGCAGATAAAATAAAGATTTTTGAAGTTCTCTCAAACCTAATGAATAACGCAATCAAATTTTCGAACGGAGAATCCATTACTATTTCAGCCATAAAAAGTCAAAATAACGATGATAAAACAAACCATGAAAATTTCGATGAGGTTGAATATAGAAAAAGCGATAAAGAGAATGAAAGGGATAATGAATTGGTAATAGTATCTATCAAAGATAAAGGAAAAGGTATAGATGATGAAATTTTACCACGACTATTTGACAAATTTGTTACAAAATCAGAGAAAGGCATTGGACTAGGTCTTTATATATCTAAAAACATTGTCGAAGCTCATGGCGGTAGTATATGGGCTCAAAATAACGAAAATGAAAAAGGAGCTACAGTTTCATTCAGTCTACCTTTAGGAACTAATATGCCTTATGATACATCATTGGGTAGTTTATATCCTTAACACGTAGTCTGAAAAAGCATTGGTAACACGTTATTTTTCACTTTTCATTTACTTTCCTTTATCCGAAACGACATTCTTATCCGCCCAAACCCATTATTTTAATGCACAGAATTTCATTAAACATGGATAGGATAAGATATAACAATTTCAATTTGTCCTTGATCTGTGCATAATTGAATTGGTGTTTTACTGTATGGAATTTATCTTATTGTATTTGGCTATATAGTATGTCAGACATAAATAATGAACAAAAGTTATTGTGGATGGTTTACTAAAATCAGTATTAAAGCGTTAAACACCTTATCTTGTTGGAGGTATCATAACTGGGACAATAATGGCATATTATTATGGATTTTTGTTTCCTATTATAGTAAATAGCATTATCTGGTTTGCCATATCAACACTCTTTATCAGATTTTATTGGAAGTATATTGGATTCAAAGAAGAGTTTCAACTTGTATCAAAATATGTTTCCCGAATAAAAAAGAAAAAACTTAATAGTAATTTTATAACTACAGATGACGAACACGAAGAAAGACGGCATGTAGGTAAATCCTCATTCTCCAGTAATAGAGGCGAAAATAAAACGGACAATTTAGTAAGTCCATTAAAATTATAAAAAATAGGGTAATATTGTTCTAGTCAACGTCAAATAAATTTTCTAGTTCTATTTCAGGATCAATCATGACGGCTTCTGTGGGATTAGGTTCTGTATACTATAAGGATTCGGCGGTATGTAAAAAAAATTGACCTGAATCATTCACTTTATTTGAATTCAAAAATGAGATTAAATCAAGATTTAGTTATTATTAAATGGTTTTCTTGATGACCGTGAGCATCATCGAAATGGAGCCGAAGAATCTTGGTTAGATGGGTAACCAGCCTCGTTCATATTCTTACAAGCTCGCTTTCAAGATAGACGTCGAAAGAGATCCCTAATTTAAGAGCCATATGTAATCGGATCCATTGCCAGCAGTAGACTTGACTAGACCGAAGCTATTATTTAGTAGAGCCAATGATTTACTTTCCGTATTGTTAAATAATATTATTTCATTGAAAACCCAAGTACCATTAACCGGTCTTCCTAAAGCAGAATTAACCCAAGCAATACTTTCTCCATCTTGAGTAGCGATTGTCCCATTACCTGTACTCTGGATTAATTCATCAGATAAGTATGTGCTTATGTAAGTCTTATTATTAGTAACATTTCCAACACCTTTTAATATTCCCCGGTCAGAGTAATGTTCTTCAGTCACCAGATAAGGAGTTGACGAGATATTTTTTGAACCCAAAAACTTAGTTTTGTGAGCACTATATATCGAATCGGCTATACCCAATGGTGCGGTAATTTGTTTGTAAACACTTGATTCAGGAGTTTGGAGAGTTTCTGCGGGACATGAGGTAGCTGCAATATCACCAGCACAGTTCATCAATCCTGATGTTTCATTAGAAGGTGACGATACTGCAGTTGAACATAATATATCCCATGTAGCAGGACCAACGATTCCATCTGCAGTCAAACTATTATCTGTTTGAAATTGTTTAACGGCTGCCTCTGTACCGGGTCCAAAATCTCCATCTACAAAGTGTCTATCCATATATCCATCTTCTACTAATAGATTTTGTAGTGTAACAACAATCTCACCTGTGTTGCCTTTAACAAGTGTTTGAGCATTAGGATCACATGTTGTACTGGCTGGAGTCTGTGCGAATGAGTCTGTGCTAAAATGAGATAAAATTCCCACAGTGAGGACAATTAACAAAGATAGAGTTAATGACGACTTTATTATCATATTCAAATAGGTTCTGTGAAATTTGGTTATTTAAATAGATTTGGATGACAAAGTAGTCTGCATCTTAACTTCATCATCGTCTTACCGGCAATTCGCTTGTTCCTTGCATTCCTTAGCATCACTACGACAGTAAATTCAGTACGGAAGTAAGGTAAATCAAGATAGATTCTTGATCAAACAGTAACTCTAATTTGTCTTGAAAATTGACAAAGTACTGCTATTTTCTTGTGTCTTGCGCTGTTATTCAGTAGACTTTGTTTTTATCAGTATAGGCTTTATCTTGTGGATTAAACCAATAGCCATTTATTATATTATTGTCTTTAGCGCTAACTGCACCAAACTGCTTGACAAATTCTTCAAACATTATCTATATTTTTTAGATTCTATATTCGTACCATTGTTGTAAGAAATTGGTACTAAAAGTTCTACTTTAAAGCCGCGATATTATCGGTAAATCTGAGTTTGTCTGAGTTAGATTTGGTGGCAGTTGGTCGACAGTTGCCGTTGTTGTTGTTGTTGTTGTTGTTGTGTGGTTGTTATTCTGTGCAGATACAGGACTAGCTAAAGACAACATACCTGAACAATACGGTTGTCAAAAAGAACATTGTCATCGTTGAATTAGACATCGAAATTGTGTTCACATTCTGGTTAACAAGTATGTCCTATTCGAGTAAAAAGATAATGATGGTAATGATATTCATACTTGTGTTAATTGCGTTCCACTACATTAGTAGCGAATTCAGTTATATGTGAAACAAATTTGACCATTTCTACAACCCGATTCTAGATAATGGAGAGAGGGGTGATTAATATTGTTAATAAATTATAAAAAATATTGAATTTGAAATAGTATTGTTATACAATCCAATCCTTTGTTGTTATGAAGTATATTAAATCCATAATTATTAATTATTACTTATTCTGTATTGTTACTAGCATTATTCATAGCAGTCGTGTTATTTGATGCTGTTTCATTTTCAATTATAATTTCCTGATCTGGAAATTGAATTAATGATGTTCCTTTTGGTGCTAGGGTATTTACTACAATTGCTAACATAATGAAAAAAAGAATTAAAACCACAGTTATAACCCCTTGTAGCAGGTCATTCATTTTTTTATTTGACCAGTTCTTGTTTTTGGGGTTTTTAATATATATATTCTTTATCGTCTCAATGAGTATTTTTACTAATTTTTACAAATTCCTTTTGATTAATCCTCAAAATTTGGATTATATTGATTACTAAAGTGTTAAATATCCTACAAAGTTTGTCTAGTTATACTAGAAGGATGGTAGTTATAGTAATTGGATTCTATTCGCTTAGTTTAATTTGCTTTCTTATCTTTAATATTAAATACCTCTGTTTTTCCATAAGAGTAAATATCATGTGTAATCGTATCAAAATTATATTTATTTCCTACAAGGTCGATAATCTCCTTTGAAACAATTATTTGATTTGTTTCTGCTATTCCTTCGAGCCTATTTGCGAAATTAACGTTAGATCCAACAAGAGTTATCTGGTTCCTACTTTTCGTCTCTAGTAGGCCAAACAAAACATTTCCTATATGAATTCCGCAAATCAAGGTAACATCATCTAGATGTATCTCTTTCGTAACAAGCTTATCCGACCAAATCTCTTTAATTTCTTTAAATTTTTCTCTCAAATCCAGCGCGGCGTTAATCGCTTGTAAGGCAATCTCCTGCTTTTCATTGGCGGAATATCCAAAATATGCCATCACACCGTCTCCTATGAATTTGTCTATTATTCCATCATATCTATGAATAATATCATTTGCTTCTTGAAAATATAATTCTAAAAGTTCAGATATTGCAAATGGTTCATCAACTAAGTTGTTACATAAATCAGAAAATCCACTTAAATCCCAGAATGCAACTGCAAGATATTTATTTTTTAATTTTCGCTGCTCTGGATCCATCAAGATATTGAGAATTTTTGAATCAAAATGTTTCGTTAGGTCGTATTTGCCTATTTCAATATCTTTGCCCATTTCTTGCTAAATATTCTCTTACGAGAATCTAAATGTTTATGGATTATTACAAGATATTACTACAATTTTTCCTCCTCTATAAGGTCCAATCTGTATCATGGTCAAGGTTGCTTACGCCTCACCTTGAGTCAAGCCAAAAGTTGTCAATTGTTCAATATACTTATTGTTGATATTTGTATCGCTATCGCTTTCTATCATTACGACCCCCTAGGGGGTAGGCGATTTTTATTTATAGACCAGTATAAACTAAAGTGATGAATTCTACAATAGCAGAAGATATCAAAAAGGTTATAGATATGGGTGATTCACTGCCATCAAACGTAGTGATAGGAGGTTTAAAACATGTCACAGTAGTGGAAGGTAAAGAAGGTGAATTTGAGTCACTCTTTAAAGAATTAGCAGCAGAAGTTAGAAAGCAGGATAAAAGATGCAATTACTATGATCTTTACAAGTCTGAACAACCTAGAAACTACATAGTTATGGAACAGTATGAGGACAAAGAAGCATTACAAACGCACCAAAAATCAGAACATGGACAGCGCTATTTTCCCAAGCTACGTGAAAGAATAGAGAATATGGACGTAACCTACTATGTATGTGTAACACCATTAAATTCGACGTAGTTTTATACTCACTACTACCCATGTAAGTATAAGGTCGGAGAAATAATTGGGAATACTGCATCATTTCAAACTCATTTTGCATCTATCAAATAACCGTTTCTAGTAAATTGCTACAAAAACCTAAACGATTCAAATATTTCTTCCAGTTGATTCTGAAGATTCACAGAATCTATGCTTTGGGTATTTTGTTGATCCTGTTCAAATAAGGTTATAAAACCACGATCTTTTTTGTCATTTATGATAAATGTCCTTTCATGTATAACTATATTTTTATCATCGTACGATCTCTTTACGATCATAGTTCCAGAGCGGCCATTTGTAATAGGATATTTATCCAACTTTGATTCTTCAAGTATTGTTTCTCCCAAGTAAATTGTATCCTTTAATACTTTTTCGATGGCCATTTCAATTGGACCGTCTGGGTTTATTTTTACATTCACTCTTTTAAACCCAAAAATTACCGAATCGCTGTGGATCAATACATCCGCACCAAAACTCTTTATGCTCTCATCAGTTATCTCAACCCAATCTGATGGATAATCAAATGCTATACCCAATTCTATATTTTCATAGTGTTTCTTCTCCAAATCCACCCTCTATGGTTCCCCTCTACTTCAAATAAATAATAGTAGATTGCCCTTTTAAAAAGGATCATATTCCAACAAGAAGAGTAAGGATTAGTGCACAAAAATGGTGTTTTAGTTTCAGCAATCTACAAGCCATTGAGTTTCACGTACCTCAATCTGTACAAACAGGATGTTTTCCACGGTCTTTATCTTACCGCAAATTAGATTGATAATTATATTCATTCTTCTCCTTAAAATCCTTGATATACTGTAAAGCCTTTTTTTCTCCCTCTGATATCGATAATTTTACCGCCTTGACAGAAAAATTGGCATTCTTTGAAACATTTGGTCTCTCTATCCTGTTTCGTAATATTCTCGTTACGGAAAGTATCTCTGCTCCTCGATTAAAGACCAAATTTTTATACTCTTTTCTTATATGCGCCTTCTCATCAGCGGTAATATGGGTACCATGATCAATCCCCTTATCATTAACTTGTAAGGTTTTGCCACATTTTTTCTCAGTCTCTTTTTCGATGTCTTCAAAGTATTCGTATAGCTTTTCTATTAACCGTATTTGCCTTGTCATTATCTTTGTCATCTTTAGACTGTGTTTGGTTTTGTCACTAAACATGATATCTTTCGCCCTGTCCATAACCTCCGTCATATTAACGGGTAGTCTATCTATTTCTCTACTATAATTTTCAACAATGAATATGTTCTTATCATTTAACGGTGAGGATGCAATAACTTCCCTTACTGGAGTATTACTCAGCAAACTGCCATCCCAACCATAAACATTCTCTTCAACTTCGGCCCATGGAAATCCATAGTTTGGATAACCACAACTTGCTAGCAAATGCTTTGATTCGATAGGAATGTGAGCACTATCAAAAATTAATGGTTCCGCTGTGAGAACATTTACTGCTGTTACTAAAAGTCTTATATTATCTGCAAAGTTACCTATTCGATCATTTTTGATAATCAAGTGTGGATCAAGTTTTCTATAATCAACGTACTTTTCCAATGTATTGGCTAAAGGGGTGTTATCATAGTAGTATGTCCAGTTTTTAGGCACAAAGTAATCCTTATCTGTGAACATATAAATTGGATTCCACCTTGGAAGAAACATTCTCGGTACCCCGAAAATGGCAGCATTTGTAGATGCCAGTGATATCCTCTCAAGACTATTGCCTATTCCATATTTTGAGATATAATTGGAGGGAATAAAAAAATCCGGAATTATATCGTGACTACTTTCTGCTAACTCAAGCCAAAAATTTTCCAAATCTATTTCCGGGTGATTACTTTTACTAGCAGTTATAATTGCAGCATTGATTGCCCCTATTGAAGTTCCGGCTACAATATCCAGTTTAATTTGTTCTTTGACCAATGCCTTGAATACTCCACATGAAAATGCACCCAAAGATCCACCACCCTGTAGAACTAACACATTTTCAACTGATCTCTTCCTCCCATACCTTGAAAATGCTTGACGACTTTTATAGCTAAATTTCATTCACTAACTACATCATTTCTTATTCGAGATACTTTAAAACTTTGAGTATTTGATTTTACAAAAATCACTATAAATTGAACTTGCTATAAATAAAATCCATAAATATGAATTTCAAGATCTTTCTTTACACATGGCTCTCTTACTAGTGTTAAATTTTTTATCAGTTAATCATTCCTTATTTTATCTGTTGCTAATATATATCGTAGATAAATTCATGATGAAGAATAATCCTGTTTAATTAACCAAAGAACTAAAATCAGTAGTGAAACGTAATATGAACTATAAAAGGAGATATTTCAAAAACCCTAAACTATCTATACCTCAGGATATAAGAAAAGAAATCGGATTCCGATGCAGACACCGGGTATTTTAGATTTTCCACCATATATTAGTATTACAAAATAAATATCAAGAGAAAAAGTTGATGACCAACATTTGGGTTTTTGTATCTTTCCTGTTATAAACTCAATTATAAAAGTTAATTTTGGGAACGGTTTGTATCATAGATACGACTCAAGTATTTACAATAGGGCATTCAAATCGTCAGTGGGGTGAATTTGCAAGACTCTTAGAAGGCAATCATATAGTTATAGTAGTCGACGTAAGGCGACACCCGGGTTCTAAATCCTTTCCACAATTTGATAAAGAAATTATGTCTAAAGAGCTATTGACAAGAAATATTTACTATGAACATATCGAAAAACTTGGAGGAAGGCGAAATGAAATTGCTATATCACTAGAATATGATAATGGAGGATGGCAAAACAAGTCCTTTAGATCTTATGCAAATTATATGTTAACACAATCATTTAAACAGGGGATAGAAAAATTACTTTCTTTAATTACAAAATATGGTGATTCCTTGGCTATTATGTGTTCGGAAGCAGTACCATGGCGTTGTCACAGAAGATTAATATCAGATTACCTCACTATAGTAAAAGGAATTCTTGTTTATGATATTATAGGGAATAGTAGTCGTGGTCCTGGTCCTCATGTATTAACCCCTTTTGCTCGTCATATAATCGATGAGAATCTGGTAATCTATCCTAAATTGTAGACAGGCAATACAAATCAATACTGTTCTCCTTAACAGTTGTGAGTTATATATTACATTGGCGAAATCAATATCTTTGGGCTTAAGGAGGTATCATGATGACAAGGTTTATTGCACAATGGACAATTCTTTCTATCTGAATTATTACAGCCACATATATGTGGTGTAAGTGAAGCTTTTAAAGTCATTGTAGATTCTCTAGCACTAATACAATATGAACATATAGTGTCAGTAGTTTCAGACGATATTGTACCTCCACAAATTTCACAAGTTTTCATTTCTCAGATTCTATATCGATATTACTGATAAACTCTTTGCCATGCTCAATAATCATATAATCTATTACCAATCGAGTTGTTAAAAAAACACATGTTTTAATTTAGAACATTGTTGTTGGAATATGGAACTTCATAACATCTTTATTACATTCAGGGCATTCAATATCATTTTCTATCTCATAACCAGAAATACCAATAAATAAATATAATATATCTAGAACAAAATAAAATTTATAAGATATCCGTATTTGATCCCAGATTCTTTAATCTCCTTTATTATCTTCAGCTATGAGTAAATAATCTAGTCAATAGTGTAATAGTAAATCTTAAGGCTATATTATAAAACTAATTAGAGAAAAAGCCGTGAGATCCTCAATTCAATGGTGTTTGTTATCGAGTCTAGATCGCAATTCTTTTTTGGTTAATTGATTTTGTGTGATAACCCCTTAAGTTCGATTCACTTTAATTTACCTCGTTTTATTTCCAAAACCTTCGCAACCTTCAATGCTTTCACTTTTTTAGTTTTATTTTAACCAGTATTACAGGAAAATTATCCCATTTGTAATATTCTAAAGGGTTGGACAAATTAATATTTGATTCCTTAAAGAGGAATTATGCATATAACATAATTTTAATTATTCTTATAAATCAACGTTCAGTATCATAAGTATGACTTCCTTATCTCCTGAAGAACTACTTACAACTACAAGAGCGGTAAGAAAGAGACTGGACTTTGAAAAACCCGTGGAAATTGAATTAGTTAAAAAATGCATAGAAATAGCCCAGCAGGCTCCGACGGCTTCCAATAGACAAAACTGGCACTTCTTGATTATTACTGATCAATCCACAAAAAATTCATTGTCTGAGCTCTTTAGAAAAGGATGGCAGTCCTATATAGATTCACCTACTTCTGTTACCAAGACAATAAGTTCCGACGATCCAAAGAAAAATGAAACTCAAAGGAAAATATATGAATCTGCCAAATATTTGGTAGACAATTTAAGAAATGTTCCTGTATTTGTTATTCCATGTATTGAGGGCAGAACTGACGGATCAAATATTTCAGTGAGAGTCCAAAGTTCTATATGGGGATCCATTGCTCCGGCAGTTTGGAATTTTATGCTTGCAGCCAGATTATATGGATTGGGAACAACTTGGACTAGTTTTCACCTTTTGTTTGAAAAAGAGGCTGCAAAATTATTGAATATCCCATATGAAAAAGTTATGCAAGTGGCCTTGCTTCCTCTGGCATACTATAAGGGATCTTCGTTTAAACCCGCGCCAAGAGATTCGGTGGAAAAA